>CALEMV010000152.1 GCA_937910655.1 uncultured Solobacterium sp. | reverse complement strand
GAATAATCTGGCTTGGTTTTTTGTATGTGTTGTTAGATTTTCTCTAAAGATGATTGATAGAAAATGATATAATTTGAATAAAGAATAGCCATCTCAAAATTTAAAAGATAAATGTAAACATATGTTGCGTATATGTAAAGTTCTTGTGATGGAAGTAAACTAATAAGGATAATAGAATGAAGTTGTAAATGAGAGGGGAGATCACAAATGAACGTCTCAGAAAAGATTAGAACCCTACGTAAGTCAAAGGGGATGTCTCAAGAAGAACTAGCAGGGCAAGTTAATATATCTCGCCAAGCAGTTTCGCGTTGGGAAAATGGTACGGCTTTACCAGACGCAGATAATATTGTTCAACTGAGTAAGTTATTCGGTGTTACAACAGACTATCTTTTAATGGATTCGTATGAAAGCGATGAAGATTCACCAAAGATAAAAGAGAACAATAAAATACTGCGTGCAAATTTAACTAGTCTAGCAATTATATTACAGGCTACATTTTTGAATATATGCATGCTGCCATGGGAAGATCCAAATACAAAAGTGTATGCAACGGTTATAAAAGTATTCCTACTTCTAGCATGTTCAATATGGATGGCAAGTAATCATCGTTATGAAAAGGATCTGAAACAACGGGCGAAGAATACAAAGATTGAACTACTGTATTGTTTAATACAATGGATTGTGGCTGTTGTGGGTTATAAATTACATATAGGTTTCTGGGCTGGGGTAATGCTTTGCGTGAATGCATGCGTATATATCATAATCGTGAATCCTAAGTATATGAATCGTAAATTAACAAGGTAATCTTGTTGGAGCTAAGAACATAAAAAAGGATGGACTGTTATGGAGGAACTATGGGCGTACTTGAAAAATATAAGATGCTGAGTGTAGGGAAAGCATTTGGTGATCGGGCAAAAATTGCGATGGCTTTACTAGATAGCCAAACAGCTTATGAAGAATTAAAAGATGAGGCAGCCCAAAGCATGGTGGCTGGAAGTTATAGCTGTGCTGGCGGTGATCCAAGTGTAATACTAGAACAAATCGCAATTGAAATGATTTGTAGAGATACCCGTAATACTTGGTATTTACCTGATACTGTAAAATTCTGGGATAGACGTTTTGGGAGCTTGCTTGAAGCAAAGTTTTTCTGTTATGACGATGATGCGGAAACTTGGAGTAAAATTTTATATAAATACTTTGTCAAATTACAATGGATGCCAAAACGAGAAGACTATCGTTCCACAAGAAGTTATAACAATGTTTGGGGATTCTTTGCGGAAATACTAGCAGTCGTGAACCAGAATCATCATCCTGAATTTGATAAGTATTATAGAATTGCAATTCAAAACGGAATGGATCCGAGCGTTTTGGAGAAAAAGTTAAAAGAATTAACGGAAGTCAAACAGTCTTTTATTGAGATTGAATTAAGCTAAGTAACATTCCAAGGCAGTATAAAAAATGGGTGCTATATCACATATGTGGTTAGAACCCATTTTTATAGTTGATTAAAGCAATTTTTTGCGGATGTTTTCGTAGATGGTCTCTTCTGCGGTTTGTAGTAATTCTTGTGTGGAAGAATCAATTCCCGCAAAACGGATTGCATCAAAATCTTCGCTTAATTGATTGAGTTGTCTAGTAATTGGTTCTGCTTTAGAAGTTAGAGAGTAGTAGGTTTCAAAATCATCTAATGTGACTCTTGTGACATATTCATTGAATACAAGTTTTTCCAATAAAGGTAACAATAAGAATTGGTTGATATCTGTAAATAGAGCCATGTCTTTCGTGATATTGGAATGTGGGAAACAAGATAGATAATGAATGACCATGAGTTCGTTTGTACTTAAACCTGTTTCCGTTGAGATACGTTGTAGTAAACGTTCTAGTAGTTTTATGGTGTAGTAGTTATGTAGTATCGCATCTTGTTTATGATCACTTAGTTTTGCGACTGGAACAATTTCTTCTCCAAGTTTCTTTGTGGAGAAAGAGATGGCAGAGTCATCTGTCGCAAAGCCTACTAAAAAGCTAAGAATTTCTGGGCGCTTGCGAGCGTATTCCTTCTCATCGTAAATAGATTTATAGAAGTTATCGTAGTATTTGATGACAGATAACTTCATATCAACGATATTACGAATGTCAAAGCGGCTTTGAGATACAAGAGAACCTTCTGTTTTTACATAATAATAAATTGGTAACTGTAATGGTGCTACATGTTCTACATGGAGTAGATATTCAAGATTGAAGATAAAATCCTCTGACCAAGAAAGGCTAGTATCCATCTTCAGTTGATAAGTATCAATGATGGATTTCTTATAGAGTTTATTCCAAAGTACCCCATAATAATAGTCGGCTGGATTTTGAATCATATAGTCCGCAAATTCATCTCTTGTAAGCACCTTATCGGAGTCAATTCTACCTTTATGGGATGTGTTTTCTCCTACGACACGATAGAAGTCTGCGATGACTAGATCTGCTTTTGACTCTTCCATTGTACGTACAAGGGATTTAGTGGCGTCGGTTGTAATCCAATCATCCGCATCGAGGAATTGAATATACTTTCCACGTGCATTCTGCATCGCTAGATTACGAGTGTTTGATACACCTGAATTTTCTTTATGGATAACTTTAATACGTTCGTCTGTTATGGCATATTCATCAAGAATCTTACCAGAATCATCTTTACTTCCATCATCCACGGCAATTAATTCAAAATCACGGAATTCTTGATTTAAAATACTATCAACGCAGCGATGTAATACGGTTTTATCTCCATCGAGTGGTTTAGCGGCATTGTATACAGGGACAATGATACTAACAATTGGTGTGTTCATTTAACTCTCCTATTAACGTTACTGTTATAAATAGTATAATAGTAATAGTGTAAAATAAGAAGAGTAACGATGACCTTCAAACTAGTTGAGGTCGAATCTCGGATGTTCAAATAGAAACGAGGTAATTGGATATGGAAGTTAGTAAGAGAATCATACTTGTAAGTGGGATGAGTGGTGCTGGTAAGAGTACAGCAACGCGCATTTTAGAGGATATGGGTTATCACATTATTGATAACTATCCTGTTGTGCTTGTAGATCAGTTCGTAGATATGATTGAAGTTTCAACCGACCCTAGGTACAGCTATATTGCGTTAAGTACATCGGCTGAAGACTTCCCAATTTTCTCTCGTAAGTTAAATGGAATTAATGCGTCCGTTAGCGTACTCTTTATTGATGCCAGTGATAGTGTATTACTCAACCGTTACAAGAGCACAAGACGTATTCATCCATTATTATTGAGCAATACTGCTAATACACTTGAAGAAGCTATCACGGAGGAAAGACAAACATTTAAGCAGAATCTAGATAACAACGTCATCACAATTGATACATCCTTCTCTTCTGAAAAAGAATTTAAAAAGAAGTTAGAATCTTACTTTGCAAAGAAGCAGATACCATCATTCTCCATTTCATTTATTTCCTTTGGCTATAAGTATGGTGTACCACTTGACGCAGATTTAATGATCGATGTGCGTTTCTTGCCAAATCCATTTTGGGATGAGAAGCTTCGTTATTTCTCAGGAAATGATAAAGAAGTTTATGACTATGTTATGGATAAGCCTGAGACACAGGAATTTATCCAGCGTTTAACTGCGTTTACAGATTATGCATTTGAACAGTATACAAAGGAAGGTAAGAATCATTTTACTGTTGCGATTGGATGCACAGGTGGACAACACCGTTCTGTTACTATCGCAAATTTCTTATATGATGTATATAAGGAAAGATATAACTGTTACTTAGATCACCGTGATCAGAAGGAATGGCTAACGCATGAAGAAGCATAAAGTTGTCATTATCGGTGGTGGACATGGACAGTCATTAATCTGCCGTGGTGTTAAAACCATTTCAAATATTGATTTAAACGCAATTGTTACGGTCGCTGATGATGGCGGCAGTACGGGACGGTTACGTAAGAACTTTCATATTCCAGCGATGGGTGATATTCGAAATGTCATGATCAGTATGGCTGAAAGTGAAAATATGTTAAGTTCCCTGATGGATTATCGCTTTGATGACCCTGATGGAAAAGAAGATGATATTCTAGGACATAATCTAGGAAATCTTATCCTAACTGCACTGACACAACAGACTGGTTCTTTTATGACAGCCATTCAGGAAGTTAGTCATATTTTAAACGTAAAAGGTAATATTATTCCAGCGAGTACGGATGTAATCACTTTGTATGCACGCATGGAAGATGGCGTCATTGTGCGTGGGGAAGCAAATATTCCAAATCACAATCACCATATTACACGTGTATTCTATCAAGATGAGGTACATGCATGTAAGGAAGCGGTAGAAGCGATACAAAATGCAGATTTAGTCATCTATGGAATTGGTTCTGTCTATACAAGTATTTTACCGAATGTAATCATTCCAGAAATTCAAGAAGCGTTATGTAGTACAAAGGCAGAGTTAGTATACTTCTGTAATGCAATGACACAACCAGGTGAAACAGATGGATATACTGTAGAAGATCACGTAGATGCGTTGTTATATCACCATGCTCCAGTTGATAAAGTGATTGTAGCGTGTGATGAAATACCAGAGAAGATATTAGAACGTTATTCTGTAAATGGAAGTACAAAGGTCAATCTTGTGAAGCAAGACCATCCATATCAGATTGTAACAAAGGAATTACTAAGCTTCCGTAATGGATTTATTCACCATGATCCAGAAAAGATTAAAGCAGTGATTCAAGAATTGCTGGAGGTGAAGTAATGTCATTTGCGGCAGAGGTAAAACAAGAAGTAGCACAAAAGATTATGGAAGGTAATGATATACGTGCAGAGCTATCCGCACTCATTCAAATGACATCATCTCTTTCCTTATCCAGTCGTGGTATGACTTTATTAGTGAGTTTAGAAAATGCGGCTGTTTCACGTACAATTTATCGTTTGGTAAAAGAACGATATGGCGTAGAAATTAGTTTGTTTGTAAAAAGAAAGATGAATCTTCGTAAGAATCGTATTTATGGTATGCGTATTATGAGTGCAGCCCCAAAGATTCTGGAGGATTTAGGAATTTATAGTACACGTGGTTTACTAGATAAACCACTTGCGAAAATCGTACAGACAAACAATAATGCACGTGCTTATTTAGCAGGAGCGTTTATGGCAGGTGGCTCTATCAACTCGCCAGAAAAATCATCTTATCACTTGGAGATTACAGCTACCAGTGAAGAACATGCATTATTTATGGTATCCCTGTTAGAGCGATTTAACATTCATGCAAAGATTACAACACGTAGAAAGAAAGTTATTCTGTATGTGAAGTCAGCTGAAAAAATTGCGGATTTCTTGCGTTTGATCGAAGCTGACCAAGCAGTCTTGAAATTTGAAAACATTCGTATCTCGAGAGACTTTAGCAACTCTCTTCAACGCATGAACAATATGGATTTAGCCAATGAAGTAAAGGCGGTTGCGGCTGCGAGTGGACAACTGGATGATATTCGAATCTTAGAAGAAAATCAGAAGATAGAAACATTAGACCGTAAATTACAAGATATCATTGCACTCCGCAAGGCAAACCCTGAGGCTTCCTTAATGGAACTATGTGGTATCTATGAACGTCAGACTGGAGAAATTGTTTCAAAGTCAGGCATGAAACATCGCTTTGTAAAGCTTCATGAACTAGCGATGAAAGAGGTAAAACAAGATGAATAGAACACAACTACAAACAGCGGTATCCACAATTGTATTCTTGGTTATCGTGATGCTGATATTTCGCTACCTATGGTGGCTCATCCTATTATTACTATTACCAATCGTAGGATTTGTGATTTATGGCTTAATACAAGCGAAAAGATTAAACAAGCAGATGGAAAATGCTAGTGTGGAAGAATTAGATATTGATCGTACTTTCTATCAGTCATATTCAAACCCTAAGAAAAATCAAAGTGATATCATTGATGTCGAATATGAGGAACATACAGACGGAGAATAAGACTATGGAAAACGTAACCACTGAAATATTAGAAAATGATTTTACAACTTTACAAGTGATGGATTGGCCTATGGTTCAAGAGTATTTACAGCGTTGTAAATATGAAGAATCCAATCACAATATCATCAATATGATTATGTGGTTACAGACATATCCGTTGTTCTACTATAAGAAGGAAGAGTATCTATTATTGCTCGGTATTCATGAGGGATGTTTCTTCATGTATATGCCACTATGTGAAAAACAATATATCGCTGAAGCAATTAAAAAGGGTAAAGAAATCTTTGACCACTATGGACATGACTTTACACTTAGTTGTTTTACAAAAGAAATGGTGGATGAAGTTATTAAGCTTTATCCAGAATATACAGCCATCCATGAAAGTTGGGCGGACGATTATGTATATGATGGGGAACGTTTACGTACCTATGCAGGTAAAAAAATGCAGAAAAAACGCAATCATTTGAATGCGTTCTATAAAGACTATGAAGGTAGATGGTCATACGAAACTCTTGATGCGACTAATATCGATGATTGTATTGGATATCTGAAGGATTGGAAATCGGAAGATCCAGATGATTTCTTGCAGAGTGAGAGAATCGGTACATTCCGCATCTTAGACTTGTATGATGAATTACCTTGTAAGGGTGGTTTGATTCGAATCGATGGAAAGGTACGTGCCTTTGCGATTGGATCAATGTTATCAGACCGTATGTGTCAAGAGAATATCGAGAAGGCAGATGGGGATGTTAGAGGCCTTTACCAATGCATCATGAAAGAGATGTTAAGTCATGAATTTCCGGGTATTGAACTAGTCAATCGTGAAGATGATACAGGTCGTGAAAATCTAAGAGCTGCTAAACTGTCCTATCACCCAGTCAGTATTATTGAGAAGTATCGTATTAAGAAAGGTGTTGAATCATGATTACAAAAGCAACGAAAGAACAAGCTACCGAAGTAAAGAATCTTTGGAAAGTATGTTTTCCACAAGAGGATGAAGGCTACATTGATTACTATTTTAAGAATCTATTTGTGCCAGAAAATTGCTTTGTATATGTAGAAGAGGGCCGTGTAGTTTCGGCAATCATTCGAGCTCCACATGCAATGATGTTTAATGACAAGGTTTTACGTACTAGCATGATTCTGGGTGTAGGAACATTACCTGAATACCGTAAACGTGGATATATGAAGCGTTTAATGGAAATTGTATTAGATGCATGCGAGCATACTGAACTGATTACTCTTATTCAGGCATATGATCAGAAACTATATGAACCATACGGGTTCCGTAATATCTACAATCGATCTACGTATCGATTAACGCGTGATGATGTAAAGCGCAGTACAAACTTTGGCTGTTCCTATGAACCAACAGCGATTGATTTATTAAAGGTATACTCTGCATTTATCCGTCGATTCAATGGGTACTATGCAAGAGACCTAGAATACTTTGTAAAGTATAAGAAGGAAATCAACGCACAAGGTGGAAAGATTGTAGCCTACTATAATGGCAAAGACCAAATTAGAGGATATGCAACGATGTTGCCAAAGGGAGATGTTCTAGAAATTGAAGAACTCATCTACCTTGATTCCACTGCTCTAATGAAGCTATGTAACGCAGCGCTATTTGAAAAGGATGTTGTGGAATTACATGTATCAGAAGCAGAAGACTTAACACTTGTATTCCCAGAGACAAAGGTTGAGACATACGGTTCTACAATGGCAAGACTTAATGATGCAAAACTATTCTCAAAACTTGTGGGTAGAGATATCTCTACGGTTGAACAAGCATTTGCGACAAGTATCAAACCACTTAATCTAAATGAATTTGCATAAGAAGGATAGGCATCCTTCTTTTTTTAGAACTATAATAAAATCTCAATGGGATACAAAACAACGAATGAAAAGTAGTATAAAAAGCCTTTAAATTCACATGGTATCAATTTATACAAAAAGTTAGAAGAATTTTTAGTGAAATTCATCACGATAGCGCTTACATTCAAATGCTCTTAATTGACCGAAAACATATTAAAACATATAATATAAATGCAACAAAAGGAGGTCTTTGAAAGACAATATGACAGATGTAAGAGTTGCTATTAACGGTTTTGGCCGTATTGGCCGTCTAGCTTTTAGACAAATGTTTGTAGCTGAAGGTTACGAAGTTGTTGCAATCAACGACTTAACAACACCTCACATGCTAGCTTACTTATTAAAGCATGATACAACACACGGTAAGTGGGATCATGAAATCTCTGCAGATGATGAAAAGGGAACAATCACTGTAGACGGTAAGGAAATTACAATTTATAAGGAAGCTGATGCTAGCAACCTACCTTGGGGTCAATTAGACATCGATGTAGTTCTAGAATGCACAGGCTTCTACACAAGCAAAGCTAAGTCTGAAGCACACATCAAGGCTGGTGCTAAGAAGGTTGTTATCTCTGCTCCTGCAGGAAACGACTTACCAACAGTAGTTTACGGTGTAAACGAACATGTTGTAACAGCTGAAGACAAGATTATCTCTGCTGCTTCATGTACAACAAACTGCTTAGCCCCAATGGCTAAAGCATTAAATGATTTATATCCAATCCAATCTGGTATCATGACAACAGTTCATGCTTACACAGGCGACCAGATGATCTTGGATGGACCACAGCGTAAGGGTGACTTACGTCGTTCCCGTGCTGGTGCTTGCAATATCGTTCCTAACTCAACAGGTGCTGCTAAGGCTATCGGTCTTGTAATTCCTGAGTTAAATGGTAAGTTAATCGGTGCTGCTCAGCGTGTTCCTGTTCCTACAGGTTCAACAACACTCTTAGTCTCTGTAGTTAAGGGTAAGGATGTAACTGTTGCTTCTATCAACGCTGCAATGAAGGCTGCTGCTTCTGAAAGCTTCGGCTACAATGAAGAAGAAATCGTTTCTTCTGACATCGTTGATGAAACACATGGTTCTATCTTCGACGCTACACAGACAATGGTAGCTAAGATTGATGACGACACATACCAGGTACAGACAGTTTCTTGGTATGACAATGAGAACTCATATACTTCTCAGATGGTTCGTACAATCAAGTACTTCGCTAACGTTAAGTAATTAACCTAAGCAATCTAAAAATCACACTTCTTATGAGGTGTGATTTTTTACGTTTTCTCTTTTTGATATTGAATATATGTATCTTACATTGTAAATTATGCATCTTAGCGAAAATGGCGAGACAGTATGAAATACATGCGGTAATATCACAGTAGAAAAGATACGAAAGGAGAATCGAAGATGAAAGTAAATGTAGAACTATCAAAAGAGTTTTCTCCTCCACATGTAACGATTTATGCGGATGCGATTACGGATGAAATACAGAGAGTGATTGATGTACTCGACTCAAAGGATATACCACTAATAGTACAGAGTGAAGATCGGATGATAGTCTTGAAGTCGGAAGAGATATATATGATACGCGTGGAGGGTGGAGATACTGTTATCTATACTGAAAACGAGAAGTATTATTCCCGAAGACGTTTGTATGAGATGCTTGAGCAGATCGGGACTTGCTTCATGCAAATATCGAAACAAACTGTCATTAATCTTTCTTGTATAAAAAGTATAGAGACAGGCTTTGGTGGAACTTTATTACTAAAGTTAAAGAATGGTTCTTCTGATTATGTATCAAGAAAGTATTTACCTGATCTAAAAAGATATCTAGGAATTTAAGGAGGCTAAACATGAAAACAAAGAAACAAACACTACTATTTAACATATTTGTATCAATGGGTATTGCCGCAATAATATTTATTATCGTTGGAGTTATCATTGATCGTATCTTCCATGGAAATATCCAAATGACAAATTACGCATTTTCTAAGATGGCTATCGCAACTGTGGTAATTGGACTTGGGTTTGGGTTACCTGCAATAGTTTATGACAATGAGAAGTTATCCCTTTTTACACAGACAATTATTCATATGGGGACTGGTTGTATTATTATGACAGTTACAGCTTTCCTTGTAGGTTGGATTCCTATGCATCGTGGACCACTACTGATGATTGCGATACTTTTAGAAGAGATTGCACTTGCATTTGTTATTTGGTTTCTATTTTATCTACAACAGAAGAAACTGGTAAAACAGATGAATCAACGAGTGAAAGAAATAAATAATAAATAGTTTAACGGTCTATCATAAGTAGGCCGTTATTTTTAGGTTTGGGATGATAAATTGTAATTTACGTATTAAGATAGAGAGGTGCTTTCAAGGAGATTTATTATGAAGTGGTATGAGAATGCGGTGTTCTATCATATTTATCCATTAGGATTAACGGATGCACCGAAGAATAATGATTATCAAATTACAGAACATCGTTTGAATCAATTGGGCCCTTGGATTAAACATATCAAGGAAATTGGCTGTAATGCATTATATATTGGTCCATTATTTGAATCGGTTGGACATGGATATGAAACGACCGATTACTATAAGTTGGATTCTAGACTTGGTAATAATGAGGATTTAAAAAAGTTTGTAAAAGAGTGTCATCATCAAGGTATTCACGTAATCTTTGATGGTGTCTTTAATCATACGGGAAGAGATTTCTTTGCGTTTAAGGATATTCAACAAAATCGTGAAAGTTCTCAATATAGAGATTGGTATTGTAATGTGAATTTCCAGGGGAATAATGAATATAATGATGGCTTTTCTTATGAAAACTGGGGTGGATATAACTTACTTGTGAAACTTAACCAACAAAATCCTGCGGTTAGACAATACCTATTGGATGTGGTGAGATTTTGGGTTAGTGAGTTTGATGTGGATGGAATTCGACTAGATGCGGCAGATGTATTAGACTTTGGCTTTATGCATGAGTTACGTATGCTGGCAAATGAAATCAAGCCTGAATTCTGGTTGATGGGGGAAGTGATTCATGGCGACTATAGTCGTTGGGTAAATTCTGACATGTTACATTCTGTGACAAACTATCAATTATATAAGGCGTTATATTCTGGGCATAATGAACATAACTATTTTGAGATTGCCCATACAGTGCGTTATCTATTAGATAAAGGTAATCTACCATATCATCTTTATAACTTTGTGGATAATCATGATGTGGAACGTATTTATACAAGACTACTCAACAAACACGAATTTGTACCAGTACATATTTTGATGTATACACTACCGGGTATTCCTTCTGTTTATTATGGAAGTGAGTTTGGTATTGAAGGAAGAAAAGAGAAACATTCCGATGTGGTTTTACGTCCTGCAATTAACTTGGAAGATTATCCAAATGCACTAGATGAGAATGGCTGTACCAATATCATCGCAAGACTTGGTGAAATTCGACAGAAGAATTCTGTATTTTCAGATGGTATTTATCAAGAACTACGATTAACAAATCGTCAGTATGCTTTCTCACGTACAAACGAGATAACACAGGCAATCGTTGTAGTGAATAACGATGAAGTAGATTCATCATTAGATATTCCGGCAACTGGAACTTATACAGAATTACTGAGTGGAGAAATTCAAACTGTTGAAGGAAATCTACATGTTCATCTGCATGCATGTTCAGGACAAATCTGGATGAAAGACTATGATGAAACAGTAACTAGGAAAAGAGAAGTTAAGATTCCGGAAATCAAGCAAGTTGCAGTAAAAGAGGAAACAATCAAGCAGGTAACTGTAGATTATAGTAAATCTTATGAAGAAATGAGTATTGAAGAACTACAAGCATGTGTTCTAGAAAAACTTGCGAAGAATGGTCCTGTAACAGAACAAATGAAACGTGATGTCGCAAATAATGTTTATCATGATTCATTGATTAACTGGGTAAAGAGCTTTAGATATTAAAAATACCGCAGTTGCGGTATTTTTAATATCTAGGCTTTACGTTCATGCATTAGAATAAATGGAATCAATAGAACAGCACAAGAAATCCAGATAGTTGGATAACCTAACTGTTTGGATATTACACCACCAAGACCAGCACCAATTGCGAATATTACGATAATTCCGAAGTAATGCATGGATTGGTGAAAGTATGTTTTATCATTTGTACGAAAGAAAGCGGATAATCTTGCGGTAGCACTCTTGATATTACCGATACACATGGTACTAGCATATGTGTTTCCGTTTACCTTACGGAAAGATTGTACTTGTAAGGCGCAAGAGAATGAAACAAGCATATTTGCGATATTGTTAAGACTACCAGGGATAAAACCAACAAGTAATAAAGTGATAATCTCAATGAGTATGATAAATTGTCGCCAGTGAAGAGATTTCTTTTCTTTTAGTCGACCTTGTAGTTGTTCAGCGACAAATACACCGACGATAAAAGCGAAGATAGGCAATAGATAATTTAGGCTATGTGCGATATTGCCCTCCATCAAATTCTGCGTCATTAAGACTAGATTACCGGTTTGTGCATTTGCGAATACATGGTCTCTAGTATTAAAAGTATAGGCATCTTGTAATCCGCCGCTAAAAGCGAGAAAAGCAGAAGTGATAAATGCATCTGACATTTGTTGTTCTTTCATGAGTCACCATCCTTAAATCATTCCTAGAAAGTTCAAGTCTTATATTAGGCTTAATTACTTATGAATACAAGTCTGTTAGATGGAAAGGAAAGGACTCTATGTAAGAAATATGCAAAGGTGTTATGATAATACTGGTTATTATTTTTTACACACATCATCGATTTCAGCCAAATTATTTTTAGATTGGGTAAGGGGACATGAAAAAGAATAATTTATTTCAGCGTTTTCGCTATTGGCTAGATAAGCGAATGGCAAAGGGGATGGGTACTGATGTATGTGGGTT
>CALEMV010000151.1 GCA_937910655.1 uncultured Solobacterium sp. | reverse complement strand
GAAATGCTAGACCAAGCGAAAATCCTATCTTTTTCCATGCAAGAATATCTTCTTCATGTTTAGAAAGTATGCATGCCATCAACAACGGTGCAGTCAATAAGCATCCTGTCTTATGTTCGTGAATTCTTTGAAGCATGGTCCAATCAATGACTTTATTTTCAGCTTCTAAATCTAGCTGTTGTCCATATACCATTCCACTAGGACCGGCCATTTTCGAAAAAATAGAAATACATTTTATAACTGTATCACTATCTTCGTTTGAAGTAGCCGCAACCTCAAATGCATACGTTAATAAACCATCACCTGCTAAAATCGCAGTAGCTTCATCAAATTGCTTATGACATGTTGGTAAACCTCTACGTAAATCATCATTATCCATCGCTGGTAAATCATCATGTATAAGAGAATATGTATGTATCATCTCTAATGCACAAGCAAACGGATTACCAATCTCCGGATTAACATTGTATCCCTTTAAAACAGTATAGAGAAGATGTGGTCGAATTCGTTTCCCTCCAGCGGTTAATGAATATAGCATCGCAGATTTTGTTGTACTATCTGGAAGAGAGTTTATGTAATTTTCCAGAAGTGACTCAATTTGCATCGTCAGTCTCTCCATTTTTACGAATTACATCATTGATTTGTGTTTCAAATTTCTTTAGTTTTGTATCACAAGCCTTCACTAATTGAAGACCTTCTTCGAATAAAGTAATCGTTTCATCTAGAGGTTTTTCATTCTCTTCAAGATCATTGATAATTTCTTCTAATCGATTCATTGATTCTTCAAATGACTTATCCTTTGTTGGCATGACTGTCCTCCTTTGTTTGAACGAGAGCACCTACTGTGCCATCAGCCAAACGTATATTAATTTCGTCACCAATATCTAATTTTTCTGTTGTATTGACAACTTTGTGATTCTTATAAGTAACGCTATATCCACGATTTAGTACTAACAGTGGTGAATATGCATTTAATAATGACATATTCTTTTCTAATCTTGTTCTTCTATCATCTGCAGTGATGCTTAATGCATGTTTCATCTGTGATTGATATTGAACAAGTAAATTCTTGTTAGTTTGAACACATTGTTTTGCGTGCATTAACAAATGTTGCTTATCATCTTGTATTGTTTCATGTAGTGCTAAAGAACGTTCACGTATCAATTGTGAAAACCGATGAAACTTATCATTAAGTTCATGTCGTTTATCAATCGGTAACCCTTGAAAACGCATAAGCTTTTCAGCCAAATAATCCAAACGTGTAATAGAATCGCGATATAAACGTTCAGGCTTTGTAAGTACTGGTTGACTTGCATTATAAACCAATCGCTTTTTTGCATGCATGAATGTATTTCGCATAGCAGTCATTAAACGACTTCTGTAATTTTGTAAAGTCGCTAAAACTTCTTGCATATCAGGTACAGCAGCTTCAACCGCACCTGTTGGAGTATTTGCACGATAGTCAGATACAAAATCAACTAAAGTAAAGTCAATCTCATGGCCAATGCCAGTAACGATTGGTGTCTTCATCTGAGATATATATCGTGCAAGTGTTTCATCATTAAAACACCATAAATCTTCAATTGATCCTCCACCGCGAACTAACATAATCACTTGGTGATTACCATTATCCGCAGCTTGTAAAGCTGTAATAATTTTTGGTGCAGCATCCATACCTTGTACAGGGGCTGGATACTCAGTGAGTTTTGCGATAGGCCAACGTTTCTTTAATGTTATTAATGCATCTTCTCTTGCGGCAGTATTATTACCTGTTACAAGAGCGATATTCATTGGAAACATCGGTAGAGGTTTTTTTAAACTTGCATCGAATAAACCTTCATCACTCAACTTCTTTTTTAATAATTCAAACTGTTGATATAATTGCCCAATACCACTACGTTCCATATTGGTCGCAATCATCTGCATACTACCATCTACAACATAGACACTTACATCACCTTTTAATACGACTTTATCTCCGTTTTCAGGCTTAAATCCTAACTTCTGATTTGCCGAAGAAAACATTACACATTTCAAGGTCGCATGATCATCTTTTAGTGAAAAATACCAGTGGCCACTGTAAGGCATACGAATATTAGAAATTTCCCCTTCAATCATAACTCCATGTAAAACTGGATTTTCATCCATTACTTTCTTTAAATAATTTACAAGAGTACTGACTGGGACAACTCGTCTACTCATATTACATCTAATACGCTGTTTACCAACTTATATGCATCAGAGTCACAGTAACGTTTTGCTAACTGAACAGATTGGTCAATAATAACAGCAGACTCCGTTTTCTTTAAATCAAACTCAGCACATCCGTTCAATAAGATTGCCTTCTCAATTAGGCCTAAACGTTCATAAGACCAGCCCTTCTTTAAGACTGCGTTAATATATTCTCGATAGCGTTCTTC
>CALEMV010000150.1 GCA_937910655.1 uncultured Solobacterium sp. | reverse complement strand
ATACTGGCGAACATCATCCTTCGCATTGCCTAAGGCAACACCAATTCCTGCTTTCTGAATAAACGGTGTATCATTTCCTGCATCACCAAACGCAATAACGTTTTCCCAAGTATAACCTTTCTTCTTGAGAACAGCTTCTACAGTTAAAGACTTATTGATAGAATGCAAGAATACATCAAATCCCTTCAAAGATGACCAAGCAAATACCAAGTCAGGTATCTCCTTAGCAAAACTCATAATTACATCTTCATCACCCACTAAGAACGTTCCTAGAGGATTTCCATATTCTAAGTGATGCGTGCGCTTTTCTGTATCATTAATTAGAAGTTGTGCCCTAATAGGATCACCATTTACATATCCATCCGCAAACTTCTGATGTGCGTTGTATGTTACAACGTGATCCACAAACTTAAACCCTAAACCAATATCATTCGCTTGCGCAAACGCAATAATTCGCTCCATATATTCTGTTGGTAGTGGATGTGTTTCTAAAACAGTACCATCACGCTTCACCAAACACGCACCATTGATTGTACCGATGATATCCATAGGCAAATCCTCAAATAGCGATGGCTGTAAAAACGTATAATGTCTACCCGTGTTAATCATGACATCATATCCACTCGCCAGCGCTGTTTGTAAAGCATTACGATTACGCTCACTTAACCGCTCAGAACCACTTGGAATCAGTGTATTGTCTATATCACAGACAATCATTTTAATCTTATCTACATTCATATTCATAACTTCAAAATTATAGCATACCGTGCTAATATATAAAGTGTTCTGTGCTCGTGGCGCAACTGGATAGCGCATTTGATTCCGAATCAAAAGGTTGTGGGTTCAATTCCCATCGAGCACACCATTCAAATCAAAGTCGAACCCTTCGTAATGTTGGGTTTTTATTATATCTACTTCATATAAAAAAAGCACCCTATTTAGAGTGCTTAGTAGTATCATTGTTTTCTTCAGAATTGGCTTTTTGCTTTTCGGATCTAAGGCGATTTAATTCATCCGTAAACATCTTATGATACTCTTCTATTGTTAATTCTTCGCCATCAAGCATACTGTCAATTCCTTTCTATACCTAGATGTAGGTCTATTTCCTATTTGTATAGCTAACTAGCAGGACCACCGTTCCTGTCATTGCATGGCCATCTACATTTCCTCTTTTTCAGCCAGATGTAGACGAGACAGATTCTTCTGCTTCAGCCATCTATTTACATCATACGCTAGTATATTGATACGTCAAGTATGCTTAGATACATATGTATATAAAAAGGATTATATTGAACATGAATGCATGTATCAAGATAATCCTTTTTTATAACGAATTACCAACCAAGAAAGTGTAACTTTTCATCCATTAGATGATATGAAACAGAATCTGTTTTGTATTCCACTTCACCATCTGTATGAACCCATACTGGTTGTTCTGTTTGAATATGAATCTGTTTACCATCCTTTAGAGAAACACCTTTGAACTTTCCGTGTTCTCCCTTCATTGCGTAAGGAAAAATACGGAAGAAGTCAACTCTACCTAAACCATCCGCAATACAAGCATTCAAGATACCGTCACATGGATTCGCTGTTGGACAGAACTTAAATCCTCCACCTTCATATGGTTCGTTCATTGTTGCGATAAACAATAACTTATCATAGGAATAACTTTGATCATCAATCTGAATCTTTGTCTTGAAGTGATGATGTAAGAAAATTAAGCGTGCACCAACAAACAAGTAAATGAGCTTACCTAAATGTAATGCATTTAAGACTTTCTTCCATAGTGATCTTTGAACCTGCTCAGAAATTGCGGCATCATAGCCAATACCGGAACTGATATTGTAGCGACGTGAATACGGTTCGTCAGATACCTTATTCCCCTTTTCATCATAGCGTGTATGATATGTCAATACACCTACGTCTAAGTCTTTGCCATGCTGGTCATTTAAAATACGGTGTAAACATTCAATCTCTGTTCCATGAATACCAAGTGACTTGGCTAAGTCATTTCCTGATCCACAAGGAATCAAACCTAGATATGTATTTTTAAAGTTCACGATACCATTAACTGCTAGGTTCATAGAACCATCGCCACCGATCAAGATGATATTAACTCTTTCATTGGTTGACGTTAGTTCTTGCATGATTTCCTTGATACCATGTTCAAGGTTTGAGAGATGTACTTTATAATCAACTCCAATTGTATCGAGTTCTTTTTTGATAATATCCCAACACTCATTTGTCCTACCGCTAGCCCCAGCAGGATTAATCACAATATGATAGACACTCATTTTATTCCCCTTCATCCACAAATCGAAGTACCTTTTTTTGTCCATCTGCAGGAATGATTGCCTGCGGGAAGATTTGTCTTATGACTGTTTCGTATTCCAATGGATCTTTGATGGATGGAGAATAATGTGTAAACCACAATTCTTTTACCATCATCCGCTTTGCAAGAATTGCTGTTTCTTGCATGGTACTATGTTTGTTTAGATTTGCTTTTTCAATCTTTTCTGGATCACCATACATACCCTCACCGATATAAAGGTCCGCATGACTTCCGTATGTTACTAACTCTTCTAGTGGTCTAGTATCTGTTGCATAGACCATCTTAAGACCTTGACGACTTTCACCCAACACATCATCAGGTGTATACATCTTACCATCAAACTCGACAGGGTTGCCTTTTTGAAGCCTTCCCCAGACTTTCTTTGGTACATTCTTAGCGATTGCTTTATCCTTATCAAACTTACGAGTACGATCTAATTCAAAGATATACGCATAACAAGGTACACTATGTTTGGCATGTAATGCTTTGATTCTTAGACCATTTACTTCGAAGTCTACTTGTGGTCCATCGATTTCTACAAGCTTAATTTCGAAAGGAATATAGCGAGCAACTTTATAGATACCTTCAAATACTTCTGTTAATCCTTTTGGACCATAGATTGTTACAGGTTCTGTTCGCTCAGACTTTGCCATCGTTAGTAATAGACCAGGTAAGCCAGCCGTATGGTCTGTATGGAAATGCGTTAAAAGAATTGTATCGATTGTCTTACAAGAATATCCATATTGATGTATGGCTATCTGTGTACCCTCTCCACAATCCACAAGTAATGTATTTCCATTCCATCTTACCAATAAGGATGTTAACCATCGATTTGGTAAGGGAACTGTTCCACCTGTACCTAGTAAACAAATATCTAGCATAAAACCTCTTTCTACTCATCTATGGTAACACAAAAAGCCCTGCAAAGCAGGACTTAGAGTTCTTTGATAATCGCAGATAGTTTTGGTAATAACTGCTGCTTTCTGGAAATGATATTTGGATCATAACCAGAATGTTCATCAATCTGTGTTTCAATCATCTCTGATAATACATAAGACATCGGTCCATAGAAGACGAAGTAAGAACCATTACCCATTACATCTGTAAATAACATCAGTAACAGATCTAAATGACGATCCTTCTGTTCCTTCTCCATATTCTCTTTGAATGCAGGTAGTAACTTCTGTACTTCTTCGGTATGACTGTAGTTTGTCTGACCGATAGAAATCTTATACTTACCGATATCATAGTTCTTAAGGTCACGATTGAGGATTTCATGTGGTGTAGAATCCTTCAAGGCAACAGAAGCACCTAACATCTCTCTTGCGTAAGCATCGATATCATCAATGCCCGCAAGCTCTGCTAACTTTTTAGCTGTATTAATATCTTCCAGTGTTGTTGTCGCAGACTTGAAATTTAGTGTATCGGAAAGAATTGCACTCATCATTAAGCCAGCCATAGTTGGATCTGGAACGATATTCTTCTCACAATATAAGCCATAAATAATTGTACTTGTACAACCACAACGATGGTTACGGTATTCAATTGGATGGTCTGTTTGAATATCTCCAATATGGTGATGGTCAATAATTGCGACAATGTCTGCTTTATCAATATGATTCATTGTTTGGTTTGTTGCGCTATGGTCAACAAGCGCAATACGTAGTTTCTTATAGTTACGTGTGTGGTAACGTGATACACCACCTACAACTTTACCATTTTCATCTAGTACAGGATAACTACGTACACGTGAGGCATTCATCTTTGTCGCAACATCCTCTACATACTCTGTATTCTTAAAACAGATTAAATTCGTAGTCATAATCTGAGAAACAGAATAACTTTCCGTGATAACTGTCGCTGTATGCATGGTACGATCAGGTGTCTCAACGATTGCACAACCATACTCCTTCGCTAGTTCTTTAACATCATCTGCTGCATGTTCATCACAAGTTAGAACCAAACATTTTACACCTAGACGAATTAAGTTTAGCTGCTTTTCATGGCCTTCGGACATGATGATAATACTACCAGCGATGAAACTTTCAACTAGCTTCAAGTCATCCAAGGTAACGATGTGTACTTGGCCATTTGTACTGAATTCCTTTGGTCGCAATACAACCTTACCACCAATCGTACGTGCGATATTATCTAATGTCGCAGTTGCCATCAAGTCCTTTAAATCAGTATCTTCGTGGATACGATAACGAGAAAGATCACTTGTAGAACAGATACCACATAGATTCTCATTTTCATCCAGAACATATAAAGAACGGTTTTGTGTTCTTAACATCAGATGCCATGCATGATGAACTGTTTCATCATAACGAATGGTTGTTGGAGTATCGAGATTGATATCTGCTAAACGTGCACGTGCATCCGTCATCAATAACGGATTATCTAAATGAAATGTACGTAAAATAAATTTTGTTTCTTCATTCAAAGGCCCTTGACGACAAGCAATTGCCGTACTACCAGTCTTATTCAATAAATTTGCAAACGCAATTGCCGAGCAGATTGAATCACTATCTGGATGTTTATGACCTGTTACATAAATATTGTGATTACTCATGTTCTATCAACTACCTCCTCCACCATCTATTTTATTAATTAATAACTTAATACTTCATTACCATCTTCTGTAATCAAGATTGTATATTCCCATTGTGCACTATCTTTACCGTCTTTTGTGCTGATAGTCCAATTATCATATGGGTCGATTACAACTGCAGCCTTACCTAAGTTAATCATTGGTTCAATGGTAATAATCATACCTGGTACAAGTACCATACCTGTACCCTTCTTACCAACATGCGCCACAAATGGATCTTCATGGAATTCAATGCCTACTCCATGACCACCCAATTCTCTTACAACACTATATCCTTTGGATGTCGCATACTTCTGTATTGCATAACCAATATCCCCAACGGTATTCCATGGTTGTGCAGCTGCTAGTCCAATCTCAAGACATTTCTTTGTTTCTTCGACAAGCTTACGGCGTTCTTCACTGACATTTCCAATACAGAACATACGTGACGCATCACCATAATACCCATCCACAATCGTAGTACAGTCAACGTTGACAATATCACCATCATGTAGTTTCTGAATGTGCTTTGGGATTCCATGACATACAACACTATTTATTGATGTGCATACATGTTTTGGGAAACCTTCATAGTGATATGGTGCACAGATGCCACCATTCTTTTCTGTGAAGTCTTTAACGATATCGTCAATTTCTTGTGTCGACATACCGACATGAATATGTTTAGCAACTTCATCTAACACTTGTGTGTTTAATTTAGCAGCCTTACGAATACCCTCGATCATGGTGGGACGTTTAATATATTTTTCTTCAGGTAAAATCGCACCCTTTTGTCTGAATTCCTCCATACGTTTTAGGATATGTTCTGGAATTGGTTCATTCTGATCTATTTCTTGCCAAAGTTTTAAATCCATCTTACTACCTATCTTTCTATTTCGTTGTACTACCAAAGCCACCAGTTCTTACAGCATCAGCTTCATCATCTACCGTAATGCCGAAGGATACAAAAATACCCTGCAACATCCCCTGGCCACTTGCAATGTCAACTATCTTATTTTCATTTGTATCATTTGTTAGTTTGCAGAAGATATGTCCTTCATTATCTGCGTGATAGTAGTCACTATCAATAATGCCAACTGTGTTATTCATCTGTAAACGATACTTAAATCCTAGTCCACTACGCGGAAATAACATCAATACATAATCATCTGCCATCTTTACTCTGATACCAGTAGGTATTAATACCGTTTCTTGTGGGGCAATCTTCAAATCAATTGGTGTATAAAAATCATACCCCGCAGAACCTTTTGTTGCACGTCGTGGAAGCACGATTGCGTTGTATATTTCCGCAATATCTCTTGTTTCATTTGGAAAAGTCTTCAGCCAATCCTTATAAAACTGTTCGTAACTTACTTTTTCAAACTGTGCAATTTTGTTCATTTTGTATTACCTACCTCTTCTTCCATGATATTTTACCACGTTTATGCGATTTCTCTACACTTTCAGCCACTTTAATTAGTTATGATTAACTTCATTTTAAGTTATAAAATTTCATTTTCGTTTCGAATGGAGTTTAGAGTATAATAAGGAGTGTTAACGGAGGTCTTATGAAATTAAATATCGCAGTATTTTTCGGTGGTGAATCCGTCGAACATGAAGTAAGTATTATCTCTGCACATCAAGCGATTGAAGCACTTGATAAAAATAAATACAATGTCATTCCTGTATATGTCTCAAAGGAACGTAAACTATATGTATCTGATTTATTAAAGGATATGAGTAACTACAAGGATCTCAAGCATTTGATTTCCCAATGTACACAAGTTTCCATTGCATCAGAAGATAATCGTGTCGTAATCCGTCCTGTCAAAGCTTCTCTCTTTGGACGCAAGGAATTAGGCACAATCGACGTAGCCATCCCTGTTATGCATGGTACAAATGGCGAAGATGGCACAATCCAAGGTTTCTTTGAAATGTTAAAGGTTCCATACGCTGGTTGCGATCTTTATGGCGCAGCGATTGGACAGGATAAAGTTTTACAGAAGAATGTACTCAGTGATAACAACCTACCAATTACAAATTGGTTCTGGGTATATGGTTCAGAAATGGATACACGTCAAAGTGAAATCCTCGATAAGGTACATCGTTTAATTTATCCAGTTATTATTAAACCTGCACGTACAGGTTCTTCTGTTGGTATCTCTATCGCTCATAACGACGAAGAATATCTTGCATGTTTTGATGAAGCACGTCAGTATGATGAAAAGATTATCACAGAGAAAGTTGTAAAACCAATGCGTGAAATCAACTGCTCTGTTGTTGGAGATTCTTATTCCTGTGTAGCTAGCGTACTAGAAGAAGTAAGTTCAGTTTCCCAAGATGAATTGCTCAGCTTCTCTGATAAGTACCTCGGTGGTAGTAAGAGCACAAAGAGCGAAGGTTCTAAAGGTATGGCAAGTACAGCACGTATCGTACCTGCACCACTTACGGATGAACAAACAAGACTCATCCAACAATTAGCGAAAGAAACTTTCCGTGTACTTGGCACCTCTGGTGTTTGTCGTATTGACTTCTTGATGGACGCGGATACTAAGAAAGTTTATGTAAATGAAATTAATACCATCCCAGGTTCTCTTGCCTTCTATCTATGGCAAGCAGCTGGTGTATCATTCTCTGAATTAATGGATAAGCTTGTAGAACTTGCATTAGATAGAGAAAGAAGAAGATCAAAAATGACCTTCTCCTATGAAACAAATATCCTCAGTAACTTCTCCGCTTCAAGCGCAAAGGGTTCCAAAGGATCTAAAATGTAAGAAAAGCCCACGTGTTGTGGGCTTTTTAAATGTATACATTCATCCATATAGATACAGAAAAGCACTTCATTGTGAAGCGCTTTGTTAACAAATCCTTTTATGCTTGTTGTTTACAACTAAATAATACACAAACAATTACAAGTCCTGATACTAACATTAATCCTGCATACAAGGAAATATCACCACGATCACCAGTTTTTGGTGTAGTTGTGCCAGGAGTTGGTGTTGGTACAGGTGTTGGTGTTGGAGTTGGCACAGGTGTTGGTGTTGGAGCTGGCACAGGCGTTGGTGTTGGAGTTGGTACAGGCGTTGGTGTTGGAGTAGGAGTAGGTGTAGGAGTTGGAGTTGGCGTTGGCGTTGGGTCTACGATATGACCACTTAATAAATGCTGGTAATCAGCATTTTTACTCCTGTAAATATCAATTGATGTTCCAGCAGGAATTGCTGTAGTACTATTGATTAAATCATTGAAAGCATTCAATTCATTTTGAGAATAAGCTAAACCGCTTGTATCGTGTAATGGCATATTGTATCTATCTGTATAATACCAAACTGCAAGCTGTGTAACCTGTCTAAACTGTCCATCTGTTAAGCCGTATCTTTCTTGGATACCAGATTTATTGTTAGGATAGCCATCATAAACAACTCTAAGCAATCCATTATAGAGATCTTCTCCACTAACTCTCTCTGTATCTGCCAGTTCTTCAAACGTAGCTGCACTACCAACTTCTTTTGTGTAATATACCTTAAGTGCTGAAAAAGTACCCGCAGGGAATGATTTGTGGTCATTAAAGCAGTATCCTACAATTCCCTTCTCAGTCGCTCCCTTCGGTCTAATATAGATAGAGTTCTGAATGTGATCACTTGCAGGGTATTCGCCGGATTTTGTATATGCCTCAAATTCTTCGGCAGCCTCCACATGTATAGATACATTTGAAATTACCGGAATTAAAATTGATAACATTAACAATATTGTTAATACAGGCCGCAGTAAAGTTTTGAATTTCTTTTTCATAAAAACC
Source organism: uncultured Solobacterium sp. (assembly GCA_937910655.1). Lineage (GTDB taxonomy): Bacteria > Bacillota_I > Bacilli_A > Erysipelotrichales > Erysipelotrichaceae > Bulleidia. The sequence goes on along the minus strand of CALEMV010000150.1, from coordinate 74 downwards.
TCCCCATGAATTTGTAATTCACAAATATTATATTAGACACAAATATTTTATCAAATAGAAAATGTCAATTTGAC
>CALEMV010000149.1 GCA_937910655.1 uncultured Solobacterium sp. | reverse complement strand
AGACGGGTGAAGTTGGTGATGACTTTGCGTATTACTATGCAATCTCTGAACAGACCCCTTCCGTTGTAAATGTAGGTGTACTGGTAAATCCTGATGGTAGTATTTTGGCTTCGGGTGGATTTATTTTACAGTTACTACCAAACGCAACAGAGGAAGTAATCAGTGCATGTGAGGCAGTTGCCGCAAAGATGAGACCTGTATCTACATTGATCAGTGAAGGAATGTCGATTGAAGATATTATCCATATGTACTTTGAGGATGCAAATATCTTAGAACGTAAGGATGTACGTTGGTACTGTGGTTGTTCACATGAACACTATAAGGATGCTTTAGCAACGCTTTCTGACCATGACCTACATGAGATGATTGATGATGGTAAGGGCGCAGATATTCATTGCCAATACTGTAATAAGGAATATCAATTTACACCAGAAGAGTTAAAAGAAGTATTGGAGTTAAAAAAGCGTGGTTAAGATTGGAAACATAGAATTAAAGAATCAGATTATCGCAGCACCTTTAGCTGGTATCTCTAATCCTGTTTATAGGGAAATCATGCATGATTATGGTGCAGGTCTTGTTGTAAGTGAGATGATTAGCGATAAAGCATTGCACTATCAAAATGCAAAGACACAGGATATGTGCCGAATCAGTGAAGGTGAACATCCAGTAGCCTTACAGTTATTTGGTTGTGATCCTGTTACAATGGCTGAGGCTGCAGAATATCTAACCAAGAATACAAATTGCGACATGATCGATATTAATATGGGCTGTCCTGTACAGAAGGTAGTAAAGGCACATTCTGGAAGCTATTTAATGCAGACGCCAGAACTTGCATATGAGGTCATGCGTGCAGTGGTAACACATACAGATCGTCCTGTGACAGTGAAGATGCGTGCTGGATGGGATAGTGATCATATTAACTGTGTGGAAATCGCAAAACTTGCTGAGGAGGCAGGTGTAAGTGCCGTAGCAGTTCATGGTCGTACACGTGGGCAACAATATACAGGTCATTCTAATAATGCATATATCAAAGCAGTAAAGGATGCGGTGAATATCCCTGTCATTGGTAACGGTGATATTCGGACACCGGAAGATGCAAAACGTATGTTAGAAGAAACAGGTTGTGATGCAATCATGATTGGGCGTGGACTTCTAGGAAGACCATTCTTCTTGCAGGAAGTAGATGCCTATCTGAATGGTGGTAGTTATGTAGAACCTGATTACAATGAGAAGTTGGATCTTGCATATTACTATGCTGAGAAGCTCTGTGAGTATGAAGGTGAAAGGAATGGCATCTGTATGATGCGTGGCATGGCTGGTTGGTATATTACAGGCTTACCACATGCCTCAGAGTATAAGAATCGTTTATCTTCTATCTCTTCTCTTCATGAGATGAAGGAAATTATCGAAGAATATCGTTTATTAATTAAGAACTTTATGGAGAAACAATAGCCATAGAGTTCTTTTCATGCATGCATAAAAAAAGCCCTGTTTTTATACAGGGCCAAACATTCATGTCGAAAGATAAGGGGGTTAGTTTCCTTCAACAGCGTTTGTGCTTTCGGATAGATCTTCTGTTAGATTTAACTTACCAAAGTCAGAATCTGTTGGAAGAACTAAATCAAATTCAGGAATAGCGTTCATCTTGAATGTGAATTCATCAGCGCTTAGTCCTAAGATATGTCCACCATGTGTCTTATCATCTGATAAGAAGTGGAAGTGCCAACCTGGGAGGTTGATACCTTCTACATAATCAGGGCAGTAGATTGCGATAATCTGTCCTTCTTCATTTTCATAGTGATATTCTCTTTGTTCGCAAGCTGCTTCAGCAAGTGTAGGATATGGCTTTGCGCACTTGTAGCAACTACGTACATGCATCTTAGAGAACTTAGCATGTGCTAAGAACATGTAGAAGATATTCTTGTTTTGATCAACGATAGGTTGTAGCTTTGCCTTTAGTGTCTTAATATCTTCAATATTTGTGATTGTCTGCTCCTTTACGGAGTGATCAAACTTAGTAACTGTAGAGAATGCTAATGTATCTGTATCAGCCATCTTAACAACTGTTCCATCAGCTGTTCCCTTGTAAGCGACACCATCAACAATTAATGCTTCGCCATCAAGTCCTTCATATGTACCGATACCTGTGTCGCAATCACTTAATAAATCCTTTACTGTCATTGCGCCATTAAAATCACCTAACATTAATGCGTTTAATGTAGAAACCTGTAAAACCTTTTGCATAATAACTTTTTCCTTCTTTCTTTTCTTTATTTCGCCATGTTGTCTGCTGGATGTCTTTGTAATTCAGCTTTAACAAGGAATGGTGCTGCAACATTTGTAATTGCTAGTACGAATGCTAAGATTGCAATTGTTGGTGAAACGAATGGTTCAAATGCTGCGTTACTTGAAGCAGCCATTGCAGGAATAGCAAGTGCAACACCTGCAAGAGAAGCTGAAGCAACACTGATATATCCTGGACGATGTAGAATGTTACGTTCTACGAAATAAGATGGGCCAATAACAATAATGAAGTATGCAATACTTAATAAGATACCTTGTGGAATCATACCTAGTGCTTTGAATAAGTTGATTGTAGAACCAAATTCAAATCCTAAGAATGGTAAGATTGTTGCATTACCACCAGCAAATACTTTACGAATATCTGCATCAAGACTACCGAGAATCATACCTAAG
>CALEMV010000148.1 GCA_937910655.1 uncultured Solobacterium sp. | reverse complement strand
TTATTATTGTTTTGTTACTGTTAATTAATAGTTTAGTAAAACTAAACTAACGAGGAGGATTATGATAGATATCGGACATCGCATCAAGCAGCTACGAATCAAGAATGACCTGACACTTGAAGAATTGGCCTCACGAACAGAACTGACGAAGGGCTTCTTGTCGCAGTTGGAGCGTAATTTAACATCTCCATCGATTCAGACACTAGCAGATATTGCGGAGGCTCTAGGGGTTGATATGTCACGCTTTTTTGCGGAAGAACATGAAGAGAAGATTGTCTTTACACCAGAGGATGTGTTCGTTGATGAACAGGATGGTGTAACAACACATTGGATTGTCCCTAATGCACAGAAGAATGATATGGAACCCATCATCCTACAACTTCAACCTGGTACTTGTTCAAAACAAATTGAACCACACCAAGGGGAAGAATTTGGATATGTATTAAGTGGACGTATTTATCTCGTAAGAGAGGGATACAAAAAAGGCGCTGTCGTAAGACGAGGGGATACTTTCTATATCCGTGGGGACGTAGCGCACTATTTAGAAAATCGTAGTAAACAATCAGCAGAAGTGCTTTGGATTAGCACGCCACCGGAATTTTAGAGGGAGAATAGACATGGCAAAGAAATTGATTGAAGTAAAAAATGTTGTAAAAACTTTTGACAACCAAGTCGTACTAAAGGGAATCTCATTAGATATTTATGAAAATGAGTTTGTGACGTTACTTGGACCATCTGGTTGTGGTAAGACAACGCTCTTACGTATTATTGCTGGTTTTATTGAACCAACAGAAGGTCATGTCATTATGGATGGCGAGGATATCGCTCGCATTCCTGCATACAAGCGTGATGTAAACACAGTATTCCAACATTATGCATTGTTCCCACACTTAGATGTATATGACAATATTGCGTTTGGTTTAAAGATTAAGAAGCAGCCAAAGGACATCATCGACCAGAAAGTACGTCGTATGATTTCTCTTGTTGGTTTAGAGGGATTTGAACATCGTGATGTCACAATGATGTCAGGTGGACAACAACAGCGTGTAGCGATTGCGCGTGCGCTTGTCAATGAACCAAAGGTTCTATTATTAGATGAATCTTTAAGTGCGTTAGATAAGAATCTTCGTAAGGAAATGCAACTTGAATTAAAGGAGATTCAGCGTGAGGTAGGTATCACATTTATCTTCGTTACACACGACCAAGAAGAAGCTCTAACAATGTCTGATAAGATTGTTATCTTAAGGGATGGTGATATTGAGCAAGTTGGTTCTCCTACAGAAGTTTATAACGAACCAATTAACCAATACTGTGCAAGTTTCATTGGTGACTCTAATATCATCGATGGTGTGATGAAGAAGGATAACCTTGTAAACTTCGATGATGTAGATTACGAGTGTGTAGACTATGGCTTTAGTGAGAATGAACCAGTTGATATTGTAATTCGTCCTGAGGATATCGATATCGTTTCTAGAAACCGTGGCTTATTAAATGGTGAAGTGAAGTCAGTATTATTCAAGGGTGTTCATTATGAAGTTATCGTAGAAACATCTTCTGGTACATCTAAGACAGTTACAATGCATGTAACTGGAGAACATGACGTTGTTAATGCTGAAGCGAAGGAACATATTAGTGCCTCTTCCTTTACAATGGACCTTGAAGACGTAGATCAGTTAACAGACTCTGAAGTTATTGCTCGTGCAAACGCGCAAGCATGGACAGATGAGGGTGAGGATGTTTCCTTAACACATGTTGAATATGATGTGAAGAAGGAAATTGGAACATATTCATGTACATTCGCTACTGGTGCAGGTACAAAGATTACAGTTAAGATCAATGTAGTTAAGCCAACAGCAGTTGAAGATGTGGACAATGAGGAAGGTATTCAGGCATTTGATTTCTATCGTACGGTTGATGAAATCAAGGAATCTGTAGCGCTAGATACAGACTTGATTCGTTGGGCGGATGCGTATGCTTGGAATATTGAGGATGATTCTCGTGTTGAAATCTGGGATGTGAAGTATGACTTTGATGATGAAAACATCACAGAAGGTGATTACCAGATTACATTCTCTACACAGGGCCGTGAGTTAAAGATTGAAACTACAGATAAGATTGAAGCAGGTGAAAGAATTGGATTAGAGTGGAATCCTGAGGATATCCACGTTATGAGAAAGATGGGTTAATGTGCAATGAAGTCATTTAATAAATTAATCTATCCGTATTTTGTGTGGATGATGATTATGATTGTCATTCCGATGTTCATGATTGTCATGTATGCAATGACAGTAAAGGGTAATTCCGTTTTAACACTTCAATTTACATTTGAAAATTTTACACGTTTCTTCAATGATACGATTTTCCCAAGTGTATTATGGCGTAGTTTAAAGATGGCTTTCGTTACGACTGCAATTTGTATTCTTGTTGGTTATCCAACTGCATATATCATGGCGAAGCTAAAGAGCGGTTCACAAGCAATTATGGTATTACTTATTACACTACCTATGTGGATCAACATGCTTGTACGTACGTATGCATGGAAGGGTATTTTAGGCTGGTTTGGCTTTAGCAGTGAAGTTAGAGTATATATCGGTATGGTATATAACTTCTTGCCGTTTATGATTCTACAAATTTATACAGCTCTTTCTAAGATTGATACGAATTTATTGATTGCGGCTAGCGACTTAGGTGCGGATAATAAGCAGACATTCTTACGTGTCACATTACCACTTTCTTTAAGTGGTGTTGTAAGTGGTATTACTTTGGTATTCTTGCCAGCAGTATCTAGCTTCTTTATTCCTAAGCTACTTGGTGGTGGCCAGTATGTATTGATTGGTAATTTGATTGAAGATTACTTTATCAAGACTGGTGACTGGAACTTTGGTTCTGCAATCAGTTTAATTATGGCAATCATTATCTTAATTTCGATGTATGTTACAAAGAAACTAGATAAAGAGCCAGCAGAGGAGGCAGACTAATGGAAAAGAAAAATTCTATTTTCGGGAAGTTATATCTTGCCCTCATCTTGGCATTCTTCTATTTGCCAATTTTCTATGTAGTGTTCTTTAGTTTCAACCGTTCTAAATCACTGACTCGCTTTACTGGTTTCTCATTACGTTGGTATGAGAATATGTTTAATAACCGTTCAATCTTAGAAGCAATCTATTACACGGTTTTATGTGCAGTACTAGCGACATTAATTTCTACACTCATTGGAACAATCACAGCAATTGGTCTTTCCAAGTCTAAGCGTATTACACGTGAGTTATTCCAACAGGTAAATAACTTACCAATGCTAAACCCAGAAATCGTTACTGCGATTGGCTTAATGTTGTTCTTTACATCATTGAGAGTTCAAACAGGTTTTACAACAATGTTGTTGGCACACATCGCCTTCTGTACTCCATATGTAATCTTGTCAGTATTACCACGACTACGTCGTATTGATAAGAATATGGCAGAGGCTGCGTTAGATTTAGGTTGTACACCATGGCAAGCGATGTGGAAGGTTATCATCCCACAGATCAAGGGTGGTATTATTGCGGGTGCGCTTGTAGCATTCTCCATGTCCTTTGATGACTTCGTCATTTCTATGTTTACAACAGGACCTGGTGTTTCGAATATCTCTATCTATGTTTATGCAAACGTAAAACGTGTTAATCCAACAATTAATGCGTTAAGTGCGATTATCGTTTATGTCATTACAGTTGTACTCATTGTTGTTAATGTTGTACCTATGATCAATGAAAGAAGAAAGGCGAAGTTAAATGCGCAAATTACAGAATCTAACTAAATTAGCTTTATGCGCTGCACTAGTAGCTCCACTTGTTGGATGTAGTGGAGATGATGAAGGTGCGGTTGAGCGAGTAGGCGATGCAAAAGAGATGTTTGGCTGTAACGTTATCAATGTATTCAACGCCGGCGAATATATCGGCGAAGGAGTAATATCCAACTTTGAAACAATGTATAACGCAAAAGTAAACTACGATCTATTTGAGTCCAATGAGATGATGTATACAAAGTTGTTAGGTGGCTCATCCTACGATGTGCTTGTACCTAGTGACTACATGATTGAACAGTTACTAGCTGAGAAGATGTTACAACCATTAGATAAGAAGTCTTATGAAAATTTAGGTTTACTCAATCCATCTGTTGTAGAGTCTCAAAAGGAATTTGATCCAACGTTAGAATATTCAGTTCCATATTTCTGGGGTAACGTTGGTCTTGTATATAACAAGACAACAGTCGATGAAAAGGATATTGAAGAGCAGGGTTGGAATATTCTCAAGAATCCAAAGTACAAGGGAAGAATCTTCTTCTATGATTCCCAGCGCGACGGCTTTATGGTTGCGTTTAAGGCTCTTGGTTATTCAATGAATACAAATAATCCAAAGGAAATCCAAGAGGCATATGAATGGTTATCTGAGATGAATGCCACAATGGATCCAGCGTATGTTACGGATGAAGTTATTGATGGCATGACAAATGCAGAAAAGGATATTGCTGTCATGTATTCTGGTGATGCGACAAACGTTCTTACCGAAAATATGGATATGAGTTGGGTAGCACCAAAGCAGGGAACAAACGTATGGATTGATGCAATGGTTATTCCTAAAAACAGCAACTGTCCTGGACTTGCAAATAAGTTTATCGACTACATTATCAGTGAAAGTGTTCAGACACAGAATGCTGAGTGGGTTGGATATACACCGGTTGATAAGAGTGTTGAGGAAGAACTTGCTGGACCGGATGGAGAATTCTTTGAAAATCCAGCATTTGTTCCACGTTCAGGATATCATTTGGATGAAACATTCCATTTTGATGAAGAGTTAAAAGCAAAGCTCTCTGATCTTTGGAATAAAGTCAAAGTACAATAAACTTTTTCTAGCTATTAAAAATAGAAAAAAATATTTGTAAACTCGAAATAAAAAGTGGTATACTTCTATTGCATTCGTTGAATGCTTTCAGTATAATAATAAAGCGCTGTAATTTTACAGAGCTTTGGTTCCTTAGCCAAGTGGTAAGGCAGCAGACTGCAACTCTGCGAGCGCCGGTCCGACTCCGGCAGGAACCTCCATGGAGATGTGGCGGAATCGGCAGACGCAACGGACTTAAAATCCGTTGTCTGAAAGGACGTATGGGTTCAAGTCCCATCATCTCCACCATCAAAAAATGCTTACTTCGGTAAGCGTTTTTTATTTATGCGATGATAAAAGAAAAAGTGATGGGTGTCCATCACATAAAATAAGGTAATACGATACAAAGAAGAATGAGTATAATACTAGCAAATAACGGAGTATTGTGACGTTGACTTCTTTCTAGGAGGATACGTTTGCGATAATCTGCATACGTTGGATCTAAGTCCTTACTTCTTTGAAATTCAAGAGAAGAGAAATCACCCTTGAGCCAAGCCTGTCTAAATGTTCCAACAAAGAATAGAATGGCTGTTAGAATCCCAAGACTATTTAAGAAACCGAAACGAAATGGTTGTTTTACAATACCAACTATAACAGAAATAAGTAGTACAACTCCGACGTAAATCCATACTTTTATATCCCTAAATGGGAGAATTAACTTTTTTAACATGGTTACATTTTAACTGATATTTTGAACATGACAATATCCTTGATTATGATTTGTTGAAAATGTGTACTTATTTACAGAAATACGATGTAAAC
>CALEMV010000147.1 GCA_937910655.1 uncultured Solobacterium sp. | reverse complement strand
GTCTAATGCCTACACTATTTTTGTATTTGTTCTTTTGTTGGGAATCTATTTCCAAGTTCATAATTTTGTATGGCAGCATCGGTCAATACGGCTTTGATTGCGAGTTCCTTCTGGGTAAGGTCTCTGCCTTTATGTTTATTAACTTTGTGAATAGAAATTATTCCTTAATTAATTCAACGCCTGCGGAGGCACCAATACGATCAGCACCTGCTTCAATCATAGCCTTAAAGTCTTCTTTCGTACGAATACCACCAGAAGCTTTTACCTTTAAGCGATCACCAACAGTTTCCTTCATAAGTTTTACATCTTCAACTGTTGCTCCACCAGTTGAAAAACCGGTAGATGTCTTCACAAAATCAGCACCAGCTGCTTCCGCATCCTTACAAGCACGTACCTTTTCTTCATCTGTTAAAAGACATGTTTCAATAATTACCTTGAGTGTAATATTATCGCATGCATTCTTAATTTGACGAATCTCGTTAGTCACATAAATATCATCGTGGTCTTTTAATTTACCAACATTGATGACCATATCAACTTCTTGTGCGCCCTTTTCGATTGCGTCTTTTGTCTCAAAGACTTTTGCTTCAGTTGTCATTGCACCTAATGGAAAGCCCACAACAACACATAGTTTTACATCAGATCCTGCTAAGGCAGCCTTAGCTGTTGGAATCCAACATGGGTTGATACATACAGACGCAAAATCATTTGCGACAGCTTCTTCACACAACTTTATAATCTGATCACTTGTTGCGTTAGGTTTTAAAATTGTATGGTCGATATACTTACTCGGTTTCATCTAATCCTCCTTCATCACCAAAATAATATTTCTTCAATACTTCATGGCAGATGACATCATCACCTTCATAGGGCTCACGTCCAAATTCACGAGCCATGAACTTTTCATTGCCTTTTCCTAACACTAAAATAGTATCTCCTTCTGAGCATAGTTCAACTGACTGTCGAATCGCATCATAGCGATCTTCGATAATCACATAATTCTTATGATGTATGCCTTTGGCAATATCTTCTGCAATTTCACGTACACTTTCACCACGTGAGTCATCTTCCGTTAGGATAATCATATCACAATAGCGGTCTAATATCTCACCGAATATTGGACGCTTCGCTGTGTCACGCTTACCTGCACTACCTGTAATCGCAATGATACGACAATCCTTTGGTGTAATGGAAGATGCGTATTGACATACCTTTTCAATACCATCTGCAGTATGTGCGAAGTCTACAATAAGATTAAATGGTTGACCATCTTGAATACGTTCCATTCTTCCTTCAACTTGGTTTAAGTGCTGAATATAACCTGCAATATCATCCATGGATACACCCTTTTGATGTATTGCCGCAATCGCAGCTACAAGGTTATAGATATTAAAACGTGCAATGAGATTTGACTCTAAGCGATAGTCCTGATCATTTACATGCAAAGTAAAACGTGTACTATCTTTCAATAGATGATAATCTGTAACACGATAATCAGCCTCATGGTCAATACCATACGTGAATACCTTCGCTTGTGTATCTTGTACAATCTTCATACCGCTTGGATCATCAACATTTACAATCGCTATCGATTCTTCTTTCAACTGATCAAACAATTTCTTTTTCGCATTAAAATAGTTTGTCATCGTACCATGATAATCTAAGTGATCATGCGTCAGGTTTGTAAAGATTGCGACATCAAAGTCTATCGCATCCAATCTTCCCTGATCGATTGCGATAGAAGAAGCCTCATACGCACAGTTTTTAATTCCTGCATCTACCATATCTCGCAAGATACCGTGTACTTCATCAATATTTGGTGATGCGACAAGTGGTGGTAGTTTTACGTTGTTATACTCAATTGAAATTGTACCTACATACGCTGTTGGTTCAATCTGATTTAAGATATTACGAATAATCCATGCGACAGATGACTTACCATTTGTACCTGTAACACCATACATCATCATGTGATGGCTAGGATAGTCATAGAAACTATCTGCGACTTGGTTAAAGACATGTACGACATCTTTTACTTTGATGTATGTTACATCAGAATGATACTTTTCTAATACTTCACTATGTACAATAACAACAGCACCGTTTTCAATCGCCTCATCGATATGTTCGTGTCCATCATTCACAAGTCCCTTGACGCAGAAAAAGATAGAGTCTGGTCGCTTCTTACGACTATCATCCATCAAACTCTTAATTTCAATATCTGGGACATTTTCAAAAAAATCTGTTAATTTCATCTGTCTTACCCTTTATTACAAAGTATTATCATGTGCTTCATTGAATTCACTAATGACAGCACATGCATACATCGCTGCTGTTTCTGCTCTTAGAATACGTCTTCCAAGTGTGATCGTTTCATATCCATTCTGCTTTAAAAACTCTACTTCCTCAGGCGCAAAACCACCTTCTGGTCCGATTACAAATGTAATAGACTTTCCTGGTGATAATACTTCTGTCATAAACTTAGAATTAGAGTAGGCATTTTCGTATGGAAGAACGTTAATATCAGAACGATACTTCGCAAGATCTTTTAGTTGCACAATTGGCGTAATTTCAGGTATACGATTTCGTTTACACTGCTCTGCAGCTTCTTGTAGGATATCGATTCGACGTACTTGTTGTTTATCTTCTTTTTCTTTTTTAGCACGTACGACACAACGCATTGACTCAAATGGCACGATACGTGTTACACCAAGCTCGCACGCCTTCTGTAATACAAGTTCAAACTTCTCCTTACGGATAAGTCCAATCGCAAGTGTAACTTCAACACCAATTTCATTGATACGCTCATCTTTCTCTAGGACCATTGCGACAAAGTCTTTTCCTTTGCTGTAGGCATCCGCAAAATACCCAATCCCATCATAAACCAAACGAATCTTCTCGTGATGTAAACGCACAACATTCTTAGCATGATGTGCTTGATCTTTATTAAAGATGTATTCTTGACCTACGGCAAGTGGTATATCACTGAAGTATTGTTGCATAGTCCCTCCATAATCGAAAAGAAAACGAATTACTCGTCTTCTTTATCTGTTTCTGTTTCTTGAATCGTTACCTTAACCTGTAACACAGTTCTTTGGTCTGCTTCTGTAACAGTCACATGCAGATTCTTATAATCAAATGACTCTCCAACCTCAGGGATATGACCAAGACGATAAATCACCCAACCAGAGATAGAGATATATCCTTCATCTTCATCATCATCTTCGATGTCAAAACGATCAAACATATCATCCACTTCTGCATCACCTTTAATGAGGTATGTTGTATCATTGATTTTTGTATAGAACTCTTCGACAATATCGTGTTCATCCCAAATTTCACCAACGAGTTCTTCGATGATATCTTCAACAGTAATAATACCGTCTGTACCTCCAAACTCATCTAGGACAACCGCCATATGTGTCTTATTTGTTTGTAGCTTCTTTAATAATTGAGAAATCTTTGTATTTGGACTTGTATAAACAATCGGCTTTACAATCTTGCGTAAAGATGTTTGGTTGCGATAAATCAATTCATAGAAATCCTTTTCATGAATCACACCAATGATATGGTCAATTGAAGACTCATACACAGGTAAACGTGAATAAGAATTCATACGATATACTTCTTCAATCTTTTCAATTGGATCATTAATATCTACCGCAATAATATCAACACGCGGTGTAAATACGTCCATAACTTCAAGGTCATTAAACTCAATCGCTGCAGAAATTAAGTCAGACTCATGTTCTTCAAGATCTCCATCCTTTTCTGCCTCATCAACCATCGTAATCAATTCATCTGCGATATCGGAATCATCTTCTTCGATATGAATCACCTTACTTACAATCCATTGCCAACCTAACATCAACCATGTAATTGGTGTTAATAATACTTGTACAAACTTTACAAATCCAACTGTATACATCGCAACCTTTTCTGGAAATTGCTTTGCAAGTGACTTTGGTGTAATCTCACCAAAAACCAATACTAAGATTGTAATAACTGCTGTTGATACAGTTGGGCCATTTGTACCAACCCACATTGTAAATAACAATGTACCTACAGTCGCTGTAATAATATTAACAACATTATTACCAATTAACGCTGTGACTAAAAAGCGATCAAAGTTTTCAAGAACTTTTAATACTTCTCCTGCCTTCTCTTCACCATCACTATACATATTTTTTAAGCGAATCTTACTCGCTACGGAATATGCTGTTTCTATAGCCGAAAAAAGACCCGAAAAGAAAACAAGCACAATAATCGCTAGAATATACTGTCCTGCTTGATTCATATGCGGATCTCACTTTCATTTGTCATTTTAATACATATATTGCCTTCCGGCGGAACTGATGAACCCTCCAAAATAAACACTCACCTTTCTTACTAATGTTGGAATTATACCACAATAGTGAAAAATCATGCAATAAAGCATGGATTTCCATCCGTGATTACTTCTTTTTAAAGACATTCATCTTTACATGACAATGAGGACAAACAGGCTTTTCAAAACTAACAGTATATCCACATTCCGAACAGTCACATTTCGGTAAATAAACTATTCCGTTCACATTACTTTCATCAACACGTGTATGATGGATCCAATGAGGTAATCGTTTCTGTAAAGATGCCATCGCTGATTCATTTTTATTAACTTTTACACCAGATGCCATATCGAAACCCACCTTTCATTATCATTATATCGAATAACATTTCCTACCTTTTTGAAAAGTATATGAAAAGTCGCATAGCGAATATGCGACT
>CALEMV010000146.1 GCA_937910655.1 uncultured Solobacterium sp. | reverse complement strand
ATATACAAGCGTTTACATTGTAGGAAGTTGCAATTCGATACAATATTTCTATGTTAGAAATTTACTTATGATATGGCTCATTATGTAGAATGCGGAAGCTACGATAGATTTGTTCTACCACTAATATTCTGCAGAGTTGATGTGGAAAGGTTGCTTTTGAGATACGCCAACGAAAATCAGCACGCGCAATTAACTCACTACTCAACCCCAAAGAACCACCAATCACAAATGTAATCCTACTTCTAGCATGATTATAACAATCCTGGATTTTATTTGCCAAAGCCACAGAATCAATATCTTGTCCTGCAAGATCTAACAGGATGAGATATTCATCATCACGTACATTCTTTAATAAGCGCTGCCCTTCTAAAATCTTTACTTGCTCATTTTCAGCAGCGGAATTGGTCTCTGGTGCTTTTTCATCCTGTACTTCAATTACTTCAATCTTATCGTATGGACGGATACGCTTTATATACTCAGCGATACCTTCCTTCATCCATTTCTCTTTCAGTTTGCCACAGGCAATAATTTTAATCATTGCAGAACCACACCTATCTGCTTACTTTCACCACCACGGATAATAGATACATTCACAGTATCACCAGCAGAATGCATATATAATCTTGCAAGTACATCTTGATAAGATGACATTTCAATACCATCAATCATTGTGATGATATCTCCTTCCTGAAGACCCTCTCCTGTGTCTGGCTTTTCAACTACTGTTTGAACATATAATCCCGTCTTCATATCTATGCTAATACCATGCGCACTCTTCTCATATGCAAGCATACTCGAAACATTACGCACCACAACACCTAGTGCACCACGCACTACTTTTCCATTTGTCTTGAGTGCATTGTAAATCAACTTAATTTCATTTGCAGTGATTGCGTACTCCATACGGGAATTTCCTTGATATGGTTGATTTGCTACAACTCCAACAAGTGACCCATTTAAATCGATTACTGCCCCACCTTCTTGAATTGAAGTAATTGGTGTATCCATTTCTAGCATGGAAGATAACCAAGTGGTTGTACTACTCATACGCCATACACCAGGTTCTGAAGTAATACCACTGCTAATAACAGCACTACCCGTCGTTAGATTTCTACCACTCATCACCACGACATTAGCACCTTGTGCTAAAACATTCGTATCTAAAAAAGTAAACGGTTTAACCTCAAAGTTTGTAGTAACCTGAATAACTGCTAATCCACTATCAGTATCATCTCCTACAATTGTAGAACTAACGCGTACACCACTATCAAACACTACATTAGGACTACCATTCTTTGTAGCTTTTGTAGTTGTTAATATATGTACTGTTTCCTTCTCTTTTGCAATGATAATACCACTAAAGTAGGAACCATCACTTTCAACAGTTACTACACTACTTCTACTCTTTTCAATCGCGTTGGTATAGTCCGATGTTGTATAGTTTGTACTATTCATATCCTCAAGAGAATTATTACCTATATTATTCTTTTGAAGATTCCTAATCAGCATCATTGTTAGGACTAGATTCCATACCAATAATAGCGCTAACGCTACCGGCATCAACTTTTTCATCATATATACCCTTTCTAATCATCTCATACTGACCTGCTGCACACACAAGCAGATTTTTATGTAGTACTCCAGAATGATTTTGTAATGCATGTACTGTTGTATCAAGTGCTTTCTTGCGTGTATTTGCTTGTTCACTCAAATGCGCGAGAATAATCATCTTTGTCTTCTCTGTCACGATTTTATCAAGAACAGCTGCACAATCCTCATTGCACAAATGCCCTGTATCACTATAAATTCTCTGTTTAGTAAACTGTGGACGACTCGTCGCCATCAACATCTGTACATCATGATTTGACTCTAACACAATATAGTCCGCATCTTTGATGCGTGGAATATGTTTCTCATTGATATAGCCAGTATCCGTAATATATACAAGTTTCTCAACTCCATTTTCAACGATATATCCAACTGTATTTAACGCATCATGCGATAACGCAATTGGCGTAAAACGTAAAGTTTCAACTGTAAACGAAGACCCAGGCTTTACGTAGAAAGTATCAATCTTTGGTATTTCAATTGGAGAATAGATTGGTAGTGAGGCAAAGTGCTTAATTTGTGAGATATGATCAGAATGATTATGTGTAATCAACACTGCATCCAAATCATCTAATGATATCTGTAGTTCTTTTAAGTGCTCAAATAAATATCTCTTTGTTGTACCACAATCAATCATAACTTTTGTAGTACCATCCACAATTACAAAACTATTCCCTTTTGAGCCACTCGCCATTAGTGCAAAGTCCATCATCAGTCCAAACCCTCGCAATCCATTAATGCAGAACATGCATTCACTGACTTACCGTTCTGCAATAAGCTAAATGTCACATGTGGTCCTGTCGCTTTTCCAGTCATACCAATCTTACCAATGACATCACCTTTTCTTACAACTGTATCAACTTCAAGTGCACATGGTAAGTATAGATGACCATATACACTCTGATAGCCATTATGGTGGTCAATAATGACATAGTTTCCTAATTCATCTGTATAACCTTTTTCTTTGATGACCCCAGTATCAGCAGCCATAACATTGCCCCATCGATTATATCGATTGATAAAATCAATCGACTCAAATCCTGCATAACAACCATATTCACAGATGATTTCAGGATGTTCAACCGGATAAGCAAAACTACCACTACCAATTCCCAGATCAGTATTCTTTCCAATTGCCACAACTTCATCTTGTCCAGCTGCTGTTACGACAGATGAAAGTTCTGTTCCTGTTTTAAGCACTCCATTCACCCATATTTCATGGTAAAGCACATTCTTTGAACCATTTGCGCCACTTTGTCTGACAACTGTTTGACCACTTTCAACAGTATTATCCTCTAATACAGAAGTCTTATAAAACAATGTTTCCTTCTGTAGTCTTTGTTTATATACATACACATCGATTGGCGATGTGAAGTAAGTTACACAGAGTTTTGTACCTGCAGTTAATGGCTGACTGCTATCTTTAATAACATCTTGATTGATACGCATTAACTGCTCGGCAGTTAATCCATAATTCTGTAAACCAATTGAATCTAGTGTGTCCCCTTCTTCAACCGTGTAATATACTAGATTTTCATTATCACCATAGGATAAATAATGTAATACTTCTTCTTCCGTAGTTTTAATATCCTTTACGGATGCGTAGGCATCCGCAATCTGTATTGTTTCATTGATTTTAAAGCCCATTGTCATCACACCATATTCTGTTAGATTTGAAATTGCATGATGTTCGTGAATGGCTTCTAGTGTATCTTCATCGATGAAATAAGAAAGATACTTCTGCAAAGCAGCTTGATAAATATCTTCTGACTTTACAAAGATTCTTGCATACTCTTCATTATTATCCGAGAAAGAAATTGATTTACAGGCAACACTATATAGAGAATGATCGTCTAAATACTGCATGATTTCTGCATCCGCATCCGTATAGACATTTGTACTCATTTCTTCTACAAGATACATATTATCCGCAATCCCAATATGTGTATTTGGAAACATGCTTGCATACTTTTCCTTATAGACAGTTTTTAGATGTTCATCCATATAAGTCTTATCTTTAATAATACCAATCAATTTCTGGTCTTCATATAATTTATAAATCTTATGTACGTCAGAAGTCGTTACTTCTACAGTCTGGTTAAAGTTACCTACCGTACCAGCTTCAATTCCTTCAAAAGAAGGATAGAAAAAAGAAGGCATGATAACAATTGCGATTGATAACACTAAGCATATTGTTACAGCAATCAAGTTTTTCATGCCTTCCTCCTTCATTATTGTGGTTTATTTGGGGCAATGTTATAGAGTGCGTTAGTATCTGCTTCAAACGCTACATATACCCTACCTGTCGCACCATTACGGTGCTTTGCAAGATTGATTTCTAGACGCTCTGTTCCAGATTCTTTTGCTTGTTCTTTTGCCTCTTCGTTATAGTAAGACTCACGATACAACATCATAACGATATCGGCATCCTGCTCAATCGCTCCAGATTCACGCAAGTCACTTAACATAGGACGCTTATCTTCACGTGCTTCAACACTACGACTCAACTGTGATAATGCCACAACAGGCACCTTCAATTCACGCGCAAGTGCTTTTAAGCTACGTGAAATATCAGATACTTCCTGTTGACGATTTCCACCAGTACGATCCGACGGTCCACTAATCAACTGAATATAGTCGATCATTACCATGTTTAATCCATGCTCTGCCTGTAATCGACGACACTTAGAGAAAATTTCAGGAATCTTGATTCCTGCCATATCATCAATATAGATATTGGAAGCCTTTAACTCTGCTGAAGCTTCATTAATACGGTTCCACTCTTCATTGGTTAAACGACCTGTCTTTAACTTATCACCTTGGATATGACTCTTTGCACTTAACAAACGCATCGCT
>CALEMV010000145.1 GCA_937910655.1 uncultured Solobacterium sp. | reverse complement strand
GGAATAATCTGCTACCCAAAAATCATAATCATGTAGATAATTTATATCAAATACCGTCTCAAATAATTGAGAACTGCTGTATACCATTGCTTGGTAGCCAGCATTTTTTATATGGTTCATAAATGTAACAGCAGCTTGCGTACGCTCCTCAGAGGTCGTATTTTCTACACGATCTGTCGCATTACTTACTTCTTCTAAGTCAAATACAATTGGAAGTTGTAGTTTGTATTTCTTTACACGTTCTAGGACAAAGTCCGCCTCAGCACGTGCTTCTTCCGCAGAAACTGCTTGGGAGAAGAAATAAACACCTACATCAATTCCATTTTCTATTGCACCTTGGATATTCTCTTCAAAGTATGCATCATCCATAAGAGCACCTGTTTCATACCCACGATATCCAATTTGAATCATCGCAAACTTCACACCATTGTTTTTAACAGCCGACCAATCGATTGACTTTTGGTGAGATGAAACATCAATACCAATCACAGATGTATATGAATCATCCTCATAGGTTGGAAGCCCATTACGCCATGTTAAGTTATCCCAGTTATATGTATGCATGTTTGGATCAGTCTCAACAAGCTGTTCCTCTAGTAAGAATTGTCTTGCACGATATGCTTGCATATA
Organism: uncultured Solobacterium sp.; assembly: GCA_937910655.1. Lineage (GTDB taxonomy): Bacteria > Bacillota_I > Bacilli_A > Erysipelotrichales > Erysipelotrichaceae > Bulleidia. Next base: position 970 of record CALEMV010000145.1, on the reverse strand, counting down.
AATATTGCGAATTGTCATTAATATAAAACAGATTACCACCGCAATAGCAATGGCCCACGTTCTCTTTACTCTTTTCTTTCTACGATAATATCTCATCACTTACCACATCGTTCTAAATCCCAGTAATGAAACTAGACCAAAGAACTTTCCAAGTGTATGTTGAGAAACGAGTATCGTAAGAATAACTGCATACATAGACGTAATTAACGCAATCATTAAGAACTGGTTTCCTCTCTTCACTGTCGCAAAAAGAGAGCCCATACAAAATGACATCGATAGAAGCATTGCCCATACCCATAGTGCTTCAAGCGTTTGGAAGAAAATAAATATTCCCGCGAGTAATATAAATACTGTAGGAACAAATATAATTCGCGCCACATCACAGTATACATTCTCTGGTTTTTGTCCTTCTTTGCGGTTCAAATAACAATATGTATAAATACTTCCCACAAAGAAAATTGTTAGTCCAATTCCACAGGTGATACATCTTAGGATTAAAATATTCGCAATCAGATTCAATATCACAATAACAACTGATGCCGAAAATGATATCTCAACGCCTTGGAAAGGATTTCCCGCAGCCTTCCATAGTGTAATAAGATCAGACTTGTAGAAATGAAACCTTGAAAACATACTCTCTTTTACAGCCTCAGGTTGTGATTGTTCTATCTGTTCTACAACCTTTGCGCCGCAATAACCGCAGAACTTGCTTTTGTTAGATATTTCTTTTCCACAATTCTTACAAATCATTTGGCACCTCCGCAATAGGACTTCATTATAACACTATTAATTAAAAATCTATTTAGCGTCGTGTATAATTTAGCAATTCTGCTAGTTTACCAGAGATAATTCTACTATCTTCTAGCATGGTCTTTGTTTTAACGTTGTAACTAAAATACAGTAGCAGTGTTAAGAATGTATGCCAACTCATTTGACGTCTGCCAGTTTCCACTGCACTATATGTCTGACG
>CALEMV010000144.1 GCA_937910655.1 uncultured Solobacterium sp. | reverse complement strand
GAATGCTATTGTATAATCATTGTTGAGAGGTACGTTATGTTAAAAATCAATCAGATTCGCTGTGAAGTTGGTGAGACATTTTCAATTCATCACATCGCAAAGAAATTACGCTGTTCTATTCATGAAATTCACTCCTTTGAAATCGATCGTGAATCTATCGATGCTAGGGGTGACGATCTTCACTATTCCTATAGTGTATACGCATCTATTAAAAACGAAGATAAATATCTCAAGAACCGTGATGTAAAAAAAGAATCAAAAGAAGTTTATATTCTCCCAACAACCACGAAGGCTCCAATACAAAGACCTATTATCGTTGGATTTGGACCAAGCGGAATGTATGCCGGTCTTATCTTAGCGGAAGCAGGACTAAATCCAATCATTATTGAACGTGGCCAAGCAGTTGAACAACGTACCAAAGATATCAACGAATTCTTTACCAAAGGGAAACTTTTAGAATCATCCAACGTACAGTTTGGTGAAGGTGGTGCTGGAACCTTCTCAGATGGAAAACTAACGACACGCATGAAAAACATACGTGTTTCAAAGGTATATGAAGAATTTATAGAAGCAGGTGCTAACCCTGCCATTCAATACCAACAACGTCCTCATCTAGGTACTGATGTACTACAGACAATCGTCAAAAAAATACGTGAAAAGATTATACGTCTTGGTGGTGAAATATACTTTGATACCAAACTAGAAAGCTTATATTTAAACGGGAATCAAATTGTTGGTATTCATACAAATAAACAGGACTTTTCAACCGATAGTGTCATACTATGTACTGGCCATAGTGCGAGTGATACATACGAAACACTACTTGCACAAGGTGTAGAAATAACACAAAAAGATTTTGCGATTGGCGTGCGTGTCGAACATCCACAAACCCTCATCGATCAAAGCACCTATGGTAAACACTATGGTCATCCTGCGCTTAAGGCATCCTCGTATCAACTAACTGCCAAGACATCTGTCAATCGTGGTGTATATTCATTCTGCATGTGCCCAGGTGGTGTGGTTATCCCTGCATCCACAGAACAAAATTGTCTTGCAGTAAACGGTATGTCCTACAGCATGCGTGCAGGTAAGAATGCAAATAGTGCTATCCTTGTACAGATTCCACGTAGCGACTTTGATCAAGGACACCCACTTGATGGTTTTCAGTTTCAGAAGAAATTAGAACAACTAGGTTACCACGAAGGCTTTGTAGCACCTGCACAAAATATCAAAGACTACTTGAATTGCATCCCTTCCGATAAACTTGTCATTCAAACTTCTTATCCACGTAACACAATTATGAAGGACATGCATACATTCTTCTCCGATGAGGTTAATCAAGCAATGGAAGAAGGCATGAAACAATTCGATAAGAAGATACATGGTTGGATTGAAAATGGCATCATGGTTGGACTTGAAACACGCTCTTCTTCTCCAATCAAAATACTTCGTAACGATAATGGATGCAGTTCTACCATTCAAGGATTATATCCATGTGGCGAAGGTGCTGGATACGCTGGTGGTATTGTTTCTAGTGCCGTAGATGGCATCAAACAAGCCGAAAATTATATTGCACATTTAAATCAATAAAGAAAAAATGCAGACCCATATCTGCATTTTTCTTTATCTACCACGATTCTTTTTTCTTGGCTTGTAATTCTTTGATTGATGACGCGGCTTTCTATCACTAGACTTATGTGACTTGCTTGGCTTTGTAGACTTATGCAACGATTTATTTGATGCACCAACATCACGCTTCTTATTTCTATCACTGCCACTTCTAGAATCCGATTTTTTCTTAAATGGTGGACGACGATTGGATTTTCCAGCACTTGTCTTCTTACGTTTTAACTCGATAGAGTATTCTGTTTTCATTAACGGAATCTCTTTCTTTAACATCTTCTCAATTGACGCAAGCAAACCTAATTCTTCATGACAACATAGAGAAATAGAAATACCCTCTTTGCCAGCTCTTCCAGCCCTACCAATACGATGGATATAAGACTCATCTTCCTCTGGTAAATCATAGTTGAATACATGTGAAATATCTGAAATATCAATACCACGTGCCGCAACGTCTGTGGCAACCAAAACATCCATTTGATTTGTTCTAAATCTCTGTAGTGCATTTTGACGTTGACCTTGTGTCTTATCACCATGGATTGTAAGAACTTTGATACCATCTTCTATTAACTTCTTAGTTAAACGATCAGCACCAATCTTAGTTCTTGTAAATACAATGGCCTTAGTAACTTCTGGACTTACAAGCATATCCTTTAGGACACGCTTCTTATCTGCCTTTTCACAGTATACAAGATACTGGGTAATTGTTTCAGCTGGACTTGCTGGTGGAGCCACACGAATATCCACTGGGTCATGTAATAATTCATTAGCTAATTCTTTGATTTCTTTTGGCATTGTTGCAGAGAACATAACAGTTTGACGAACTTCAGGAATACGGCTAGCGATTGTACGTACATCACCGATAAATCCCATATCCAACATACGATCCGCCTCATCAAGTACAAATATTTCAATATCACTTAAAACAATCTCACCCTGAACCATAAAGTCATTTAAACGACCAGGAGTCGCAATTAAAATATCACAACCACTACGGAGAGCTTTTCTTTGCGGGCCAGATGGTGCGCCACCATACACACAGCATGCACGTAGTTTTAAATATCTTCCAAATTTCTTAAAATTCTCAAAGATTTGAACAGCTAACTCACGTGTCGGTGTTAATACCAGCGCACGAATCTGATGTTTCTTCTTATATTCAAGCTTATTTAAAATTGGCAATGCAAAAGCGGCCGTCTTACCTGTACCAGTTTGAGCACAGGCAACGATGTCCTTCCCTTCTAACATAACAGGGATTGCTTTCTCTTGGATTGGTGATGGTGTTTCATACTTTGCCTTACTAACAGCACTCAGTATCGGCTCCTTAAGTTCTAAATCTGAAAAGTTCATAAATCTCCTCTGCTTCTTAGTCTCATCAAAGAAAAACTGATCGAGCTTTTGTATTCCCGACCAGTATAATCAGTTTTCTATAAAAGACTCATAGATATTACTGTATATTCCTTATTAACGCAACCATAACACAGTTTTGGGATGGTCTTCCGTAGCCACAATTCAAATGAGGACTATGAGTTTGAGTCTAAGAATATCTCCTCAATTGCTACAATATCACTTTCTTTCAAACGAATAATATGATTTATCCCATCTGGGAAAATATCAATTTCATCTTCACCAGACTCAGTACCTATAGCAGGATAGTAGTCTATGACTTCTCCGATAATAATTAAACTATTACAAGTAAACACTCTTACAT
>CALEMV010000143.1 GCA_937910655.1 uncultured Solobacterium sp. | reverse complement strand
TACGAGATCATGCCTAGTCTCGTGGGCTCGGAGATGTGTATAAGAGACAGATACAATGCGAATCGAACATTTATTCCAACGATATCCCCATCAATGGATATCCTGGTTTCTAGTAATTTAGAGCGTCTATTATTCCTTCTTAGCAATCATAATGATGTGTTAATCAACCAATATATGGCCTCTTTAAAGAACGATGGCCACTACACAATCTCTGATGATTTACGTCAACGACTACAAGAAAGCTTTGCGGCATATGATTGTTCAGAAGATGAATGCAAGAAAGTAATACATGATACTTTCCATAAGGAACATATCCTCATCGATCCACATACAGCAGTTGCTGTACATGCATGTCATGCATACAAACAGGAATCAAACGACAATACACCATGTATCGTATTATCCACTGCTAGTGCCTATAAGTTTGCAAAGGATGTATATACAGCTTTGACAGGAAATTCTTGTAAGGATGAATTCGAAGCGATGAACGCATTACACGACTACACATCTTTTGCAATTCCAAAGAATCTTGCATGCTTAAAGGATATGGAAATTCGCTTTACAAACACAGTTAAAAAAGAAGACGCATTAGCCACAATCGCAAAGCGCTTGGAGGGTCTACAACATGATCACAATTAAAACTCCTGCCACATCTGCTAACCTTGGTTCTGGCTTTGATTGTCTTGGTATTGCACTAAAGCTATATAACATTTTCCAAGTTGAAAAATATGACCATAACTTCCTAGAGAATGTGGATGAAGAATACAATAACGATAACAATCTCTTCCTACAGGCATATCGCCTTGGTTGTGAGACAATTGGTAAATATGATCCCATTCACGTTATCTTTGATTGTCATATTCCAATTAGTCGTGGATTAGGTAGTAGTGCCTCCTTTATCATTGGTGGCTTAGTCGCTGCTAGTGTTCTACACAACAATATTTTAAGTGAAGCAGAAATTTATCGCTTATCCTGCAGTATTGAAGGTCATCCAGACAATATTGCACCATGTTTATATGGAGGACTATGTGCTGGCATGACAATTGATGAGAAACACTTCTTATCATATACACTACCAATCCACAAAGATTGGAAATATACAGCTCTTGTACCTAATGTTGAAGTTAGCACAGAAAATGCCCGTGGTGTATTACCAGATGCATACTCTCGTAGTAAAGTAGCTACCGCTATCAGTAATGCAATCCTCACATCACAAGCATTACAAGAAGGAAATCTCCCCCTACTTTTAGCCGCAACACACGATATTGTGCATGAACCGTATCGTCAAAAGCTAATTCCTAACTTTGAAGTAATCCAACAGATTGTAAAGGAAGATACTGATGGCGTTTTACTG
>CALEMV010000142.1 GCA_937910655.1 uncultured Solobacterium sp. | reverse complement strand
TTGCCATACTCGTTATTCTCTCTATGATACGAGCTGCTTTCAGTTCATCATCCTTGCCTTTTCCAACATAACGGAAGTGTTCTTTGAGTGATTCAATATCACAGTTGGATGTAAACCAAGTTGGTAGCCCTTCTGTATATCGCTTCTCTAATAGTGGCAACAATAATTGATCACGATTCCATTCGTTTACACTCTCTGCACCAATATCATCTAAGACAAGAAACTTTGCACGCATCAATCGACCAAGCTCTATTTTATATTCCGAAGTCTTCATTGTTGCGATGGCTCTTGTACAGTATGTTGGATAATGTACAAAGGCAACTGTCTCGTTTTTACGGGCATGATCATTTGCGGCACAGGCAGAAAGATGTGTCTTTCCACTTCCCATTGTGCCATGTAGGTATAGTCCTTGATTATGAATGTTCGCACTACGACAAGCTTCCCATACAAGTAAGTATTCTTCCATCTCTTTAAGTAAATTGATTTTATCAAAAGATACTGTATACATATTAGATGGCATATCATTTACACTAAACTTCTCTAAATGTGCTGTTTTTTCCATATATGCTCGTTGGAATTTACATGGTGTTTGTACATTTTGAAGGATACCATTATCCTCTAAGTCATCATAGTATCCCTTTACTCTCTGCTTGCATTGATTTAAACCCGTACAGTGCAAGCATGGTTCAAAACTTTTTCTCCATGCATGAATCTTCCATGGGGATGTATCCAAATATCTTTCATCGAGTTTGTTTCTTTGAAACAGCTCGACAACTACAGGGTCTTTACGTAATTCATCTTGGAGCGATTGCGTTTCTTGTTTCTGCTGTTCTGTCATTGGAATCTCTTTGATATTTAGTGCTTCCATGAATTACTCATCTCCCTTCTGTAGTTTTTGTAATCGTTCTAATAGTTCTGCGGATGCGACTGTACCTTCTGGTAGAGTGCCTTCTTCTTGTTGACGTATATATTCTGGCATCCCAATCTTAACACCACTGTTAACCTGTGGGGTTTGACGTATGATTTTCTTACGTTGTTGTAGAGCTTGTTGCTTGGTAGTAACACCATCTCTAGCCCACTCTGCCGCAACCATATCTACAAAATTACGATTCAAACGATTTTGCGAAATCTTTAGAATATGTTCAATCATCACGTTGATCACTTCATTACTAAAATGCATGTCGATTGCTAGATGTTCTAAGATACTCTTTTCTAACTGTGTAACCTTTGCCCCACCTTGCTTTGCCTGTAAGAAAGATACAGGTGGCAAAGAATATGGATCACTTCCTGGTTTTACATCAGATTCTGTACGTGATGCGTATATCTTTAACTTTGCACCATCAAATGTCATCGTCTGTAAATTGATACAACGGTTGACTAAGATACGCATCTTATCTACAGATAAACCATAGATTGTCGCTAGTTTACCAATTAAACTTAAATTTTCCTGCGTGCGAAGTTCAGCCGGGAATACCAGTGTACTTGTCGTCGCAATGAACTTTTCATAATCAAAGTTAATTGTTTGATCATCCATTGCGAATTGATAACGTGGCTGTAGTGCATCAAACTCAATATGACGGTCTAAGAGATCTTCTGGTAAGAACTTGACTGCCTTTGTGACTTCTTTATAACCACGTAAGGATGCATTATTTGCGTTTAAATGAGTCATTGTAGTAGATGTCTCATCTTTTCCAACAGTACGTTCATAACGATTCATAAATACATTTGATTTTAAGAAATCTTTTGTATGAATTGGACTATTTAGAACATAGATATATTGGTCGCATAGTTCTGTCGTCTTTACATATGTTCTCATCAACATGTATTCTTCTAGTTTTGTACATGCTTTATCTAGCGCATTGATATCTAAATCTGCTAACACTAGTAAGCGTTGATGTTTTTCAAAACCCTTTTGGGTTTTGCCTTCCGCAATAAGTGTTAAGTATAAAACTGTCGCATCTTTACCGATTAGTGGTTGGTATAACATCATGAGTGAAAGTAAAGTTTCCTCAGAGATACCGTTACTAAAATCAATGCGATATGTACTAGTTGGCATTCTTTCCATTTCTGATGTCCTTTCTAAGTTCTCCTAACCATCGGTTGATTTGTGAATCTAATTCCTTTAAATCACCTTCGTTATAAATCACTTTATCTGCCAAAGCAATCTGTTTTTCTGCAGGTATCTGCATCGATAGTCTTGCCTTCGCTTCTTCAAGTGTATAGTTTCTTTCTTCCATCATTCTTTGTATGGCTATTTCTTCACTACAAGTTACAACCACTGTACGATCAAAGTATTGGTCCCAACCGGTTTCAAACAACAGAGGAACCTCTGCACAGATAATTGGTTGTTGTAAGTTTGTTGTAAAGAATTTCTGCATCCCTTCTAATACAAAGGGATGAACAATTGCGTTTAGTTGTTCACGTTTATGATTGTCCTGAAAGATAATTCCAGCAAGTTTCTTAGGGTCGATATCACCACTCGTGCTAGTTACATCATCCCCAAATACTTCTAAAATTTTTTCATAACAAACAGAACCTTGATACAAGGAACGCTTTGCGTATTGATCCGCATTAAATACTGGTATTCCTCTTCTTCTAAATAGAATCGCAACAGTTGTTTTCCCTGCCGCAATCGTTCCTGTAATCGCAATTTTCATAAAACTCCTATTTCTGACAATGTGGACAATAGTAACTTGACCGTCCACCTATATATTTTACGTGAATCTGTCCTTTACAACGAGGACAGATTTTCTGCATATGCACGGTACACTCTGTTTGAAATCTACCAGTAACTCCTAAGCTAGATGTATACGTTCTAATCGTTGTTCCACCGGCCGCAATCGCAGCTTTCAAGATACGCCTTGTATGCATCACAAGATTTTCTTCATCCTTACGAGTAATACGTGCACAAGACCTACCCGGTCTTAGATTGCAGGCCGCAAGAATTTCATCTGCGTAGATATTTCCTACTCCTGCCACAAAACTCTGGTCTAATAGCAGGCTTTTCAGTGGTGTACGTTTTCCCTTACGATATGCATGAATGTAGGACGCATTGAACGCTTCATCAAAAGGTTCAGGTCCTAAGCCATGAAAATGGCTAAAATCCGTATCCAACGGAAGGATTTCCATACGTCCAAATTTACGTGTATCCATATAGCGTAACTCTTTACCGTTATCTAAACGAAATATCACGTGCATATGACGGTTGGTCGGTTCCGTTGGATCTTGAATATAATATCTTCCTTCCATGCGTAAATGGCTCATGAGAATATAGTCATCTAAACCAAATAGTAAGTATTTACCACGACGCATGAATGTCTGAAATGTTTGATTCTTTAGTTGTTGTTTAAACTGTTCTACGTCATTTTCAATCATCTTTGGATAGCGTACATCCACATCTAAGATTCTTCTTCCTTGAATCTGATGTTCTAGTGTACGTAGGACAGTTTCAACTTCTGGTAGTTCTGGCATATTACTTTGCCTCGTACCAATCGCTGCCGATAGAACATTCAGCTGTCAAAGGAACCTGAAGATGCATCGCATTGACCATACCATCATTGATGAGCTTCTTCATGGCATCTACCTCTTCCTTTGGTACATTAAAGATTAATTCATCGTGTACCTGTAGAATCATCTTACTTTTTACTTTCGCACCCTTCATCATCTGATCGATATGAATCATTGCAAGTTTAATAAGATCTGCAGCAGAGCCCTGAATTGGGGCGTTCATCGCCGCACGTTTACCGAATTCACGTGTTGCGTGATTTTTATCATGAATCTCAGGAATCTCTCTACGTCTACCACATAGTGTTTCTACGTAGCCCTTCTCTTCACAGTCTTTGACAATTTTATCCATATAAGTGCGAATCTTTGGATACGCCGCATAGTAGCGCTCAATAAAATCATGCGCCTCATAACGACTTACACCAAGCTGCTCACTTAAACCAAAGTCACTGATACCATACACAATACCGAAATTAACTGTCTTCGCACTACGTCTATCTTGAGGTGTAATTTCATTCTGTGGCTTATGGAAGACATCCATTGCCGTCTTTGTATGAATATCGATTCCTTCTTTAAACGCTTCAATCAGACTCGTTTCGTTTGCCATATGCGCTAGCATACGTAACTCAATCTGATGATAGTCACTGGAGACTAATACACAACCCTCTTCTGGCAAGAATGCCTTACGAATCTCTTTACCTTGCTCATCACGAACACTAATATTCTGTAAGTTTGGTTCACTTGAAGATAGTCTTCCAGTTTGCGTTGCGGATTGGTTATAGATTGTATGTATCTTACCATCCTTTTGAATGTACTTTTTCAAGCCTTCAGCGTAAGTACTATAAATCTTAGATAGCTTACGGTAATCCAAAATATAATCGATGATTAGTGATTTGCCTTGTAGCTTTTCTAATTCACCAGCTGCAGTACTTCTCTTTTTACCTGTAGGAAGTCCTAAATCATCGAATAACACTTCTGCTAATTGCTTTGGAGAATTGATATTAAACTCTTTTCCAGCAATCGCATAAATTTCTTTCTGTGCTTCGCTAATCTTCGCCATTGTTTCTGTCGAAATGCGATCAAGAATATCGATATCACAACGAATTCCTTCTCTTTCCATATGATAGAGAACGCTCGTTAGTGGCATCTCCATTTCATAGTAGAGCTTTTCCATCTTATATTCTTTTAGTTTTGGGGTAATTTCTGCATACAAGCTAAATATATTTCTCGCAAATGCGCATGCATACATGCATTGTTTTTCTTCATCAATAATTAGATTTGGCTTTGTTGGTTTACCATATACATCTTCATAACTTACTGTATTTTCAAAGCCATAATGCTCAATAATTTTTGTGGTTGTTGTTAAAGATGAGTCTACAAGTGATGCTGCAAGCATCATATCATCATGGAAATTGAGGGCTAATCCTTCATTTTCCGCTAGATGCAAGTTGCGTTTTACATCAAATCCATATTTATGTGGTATGTCACTTGAAAGATATGCTAGCAAGTCCTCATCTTTCTTTGCATCTGCTAAGGAAATATATACTGCTTGCTTACCATTGAATAGCGCAAAGCCATTGATTGTCGCATGCATGAATGCATCATGGTTATCATCTACAAACACAGCACATGCTTCATTTAGTATTTCTGTAGGTACTTTTGTAACCCGCTTATCTTCACTTGGTGTCACAATAGTCTCTTCAGGTGTATTCTCTTCTGCAACTATCTTATCTGAGAAGCGTTTTGCGAGCGTGTTCATCTCTAACATCTGTAAAAACTTTACAAGTTGTGGATAGTTTGGTGTAAAGGATAACTCTTTCTCACTCATCTCTACATCAACATCACGACGAATTGTCGCAAGTTTTTTAGAAAGTAATGCGGAATCATGTCCTTCCATCACTTTCTTCTGTAAAGCACCCTTGAGTTTATCTTCATTTGCTAGAACATTTTCAACTGTACCGTATTCTTCCAAAAGCTTGAGTGCTGTCTTTTCACCAATCCCAGGAATACCTGGAATATTATCTGACTTATCTCCCATCAAACCCTTCATATCAATAATTTGTAGTGGTTCAATTCCCATCTGTTCCTTTAGACTTTCAGGTGTCATGACATCCATCTCTGTAATACCTTTCTTCATCAGTAATACAGAAGTCGTATCATCCACTAGCTGTAACATATCATGGTCACTTGTTAGTACATAGGTTTGATAGTCTGTTGCCTTTTTAGAGATTGTTCCAATTAAGTCATCCGCTTCAATATATTGCATCTCCACCCACGTAATCGCAAAGGCATCCAAGAAATCTCTAACGAGTTTAAACTGTGGCACCAAGTCATCCGGTGCTGGTTTACGACCACCTTTGTAGTCTGCATAGAGTTCATGACGGAAAGTATGTTTTCCTGCATCAAAGGCAACTAATACTGCATCTGGTTGTATGATATCAATCGCTTTTTGCATCATAGATGCAAAACCAAAGACAGCGTTTGTCGGTGTACCATCTGAAGTTGTCATTGGTCTTCCATACGCTGTAGCGTAATACGCTCTAAATAACATTGAGTTACCATCTGTCAGTAATAATTTCTTCATTTTATATTCTCCCACCTGTGTAAAATCAGGTTTATGTTTTTCATAACAATCGTTGCAAAAGACTTTCTTTTATTATAGTCTATTTTGGTTTTCATACCGCAATATGACTCCTATTTACCCTTCAAAGTATCCTTATTATTTTACCATGTATTAGGTTGTGATTCCATGTGCACATTGGTAAGCTTCCATACAAGTTTCAAAGAGTTCTTCTCTAGCAAAACTGAGAAAATTTGTTTGGGAGACAATCAGATGATCTAACACTCTTACACCCATCAGTTTGCCACATTCCATTAACTTTCCCGTTACAACTAAATCTTGTGTACTTGGTGTCAAAACACCACTAGGGTGATTGTGTGCCAACATAATATCCGTACTACCAATCAGTAAAGCTTCTTTAAAGATTTCACGGGGATATACCGCACTTGCGTTAATCGTTCCTACAAATAATGTCTTTGCGGAGATAATGCGATGTGCAGTATTTAGATAAACAACCAAAAACTTTTCTTGGCTACCTGTACCAATTTCATTTCTTAGCCAATCGATAATACGCTCTGGATTATCGATAATTTCCTCTTCATAAGCAGTTTCTAAAGATGCTCTTCGACTAATTTCAAAGATGGCTTGCAATTGTAGAGCCTTTACCTTACTAATTCCTTTGATTTTACACAGTTCTTCATTGGACATACGTACGAGCCCCTTAATCCCCTTCGACATCTGTAATAAATTATCTGCCATTGTTAAAACAGACTCTCCTTGTGAACCAGTGCGTAATATTAATGCAAGTAACTCTCTTGAGCTAAGAGACCTTACACCATATCTTAGACCCTTATCCCGTGGTCGTTCTGTGCTCGGCATTTCACGAATAATCATTTCTCAAAACCTCCTACTCTTTATTACAATTCATTCCAAAAAATCCATGGAAAGATTAGTAAATTGGCGTAATATCGTTTATCATTATGCCGAGGTGTACCTATGAAAAATAACTATCCTACTATCACAATTTCAAACGAAGGAGAAACTTGGCTTCAAAAAGGTCAAATGTGGATGTATCGCAATAACTTAGAACAAGCAGATGAAAATATTCCAGATGGTGGTATTGTTAATATCATCTCTAATGATGGAAAATACTATGGTACAGGTTTCTACTCTTTAATTAGTCATATCACATGTCGTATCTTGAGCAAGAATGAATCTGAGCTTATCGATAAATTTTTCTTTGAAAGACGCATTCGATTTGCGTATGACTATCGCAAGACAGTAGAACCAAATAACTTATCTAATTGTCGCTATGTATTTGGAGAAGCTGATCTTCTACCTGGTCTTGTTGTAGATTGTTATAACGATATCTTGGTTACACAGATTTCTAATACTGGAATGGAACAACATAAACAAATGATTTATGACATCTTATTAGAAGTATTTAAAGAAAATGGTCATATCATTCAAGCAATCTATGAACGTAATGATATCAAAGTTAGAGAAAAAGAAGGATTAACATCTTACAAGGGATTCTACTATAACCCAAATAACATATCCCCACAGACAATCATCAATGAAAATGGCATTCAATTACAGGTGGATATTGAAAATGGTCAAAAGACAGGTTACTTCTTAGACCAAAAATCAAATCGTGTATTATTACGTAACATTGCCCGCAATAAACGTGTATTAGACTGTTTTAGTCACACTGGTGGCTTTGCATTAAACGCAGCCTATGGCAATGCAAAAGCAGTTACTGCTGTCGATGTTTCAAATACAGCCTTACAACAAGGCTATCAAAATGCAAAACTTAATCATCTTGAAGATAAAATTCAGTTTGTACAAGCGGATGTGTTCGATTATCTTGAACAACTCAAAGTTAATGAATTTGATATTATCGTCCTAGACCCACCAGCATTTACAAAATCTCGTAAGACTGTGAATAGTGCATATTATGGATATAAAAATATTAATATGAAAGCAATGAATGTATTACGTAATGGTGGTTATTTAATTACTTGTTCCTGTTCAAGATTTATGGAAACAAAACTCTTTGAACAGATGTTATTAGAAAGTGCTAAGGAATGTGGTGTTACATTACGTCAGATTTCAGTTACCCAACAAAATCCTGATCACCCTATCCTTTGGACCATGGATGAAACAAGTTATCTAAAGTATTTCATATTCCAAATCTTATAAAGTCCGAAAGGACTTTTTCTTTTGAACAAAATAAAAGACTCACATCTGTGAGTCTTGCTTATCTTATTGTCCAGGTACTACGTAATAGGAAGGTAAGTAACCAGAGATATCCTGTACAGTTACACCAATACCATAAGTAGCAGCGTGAACCATTGTACCATTACCCAATGAAATACCTACGTGGTATGGAGCCGAATCAGATCCATAGAAGTATAGTGCACCAGCTGGAGCGTTCCATACATCGTATTGGTGAGTACCGAGTGCTTGTTGAGCATATGTTGTACGAGCACCTAAACCAT
>CALEMV010000141.1 GCA_937910655.1 uncultured Solobacterium sp. | reverse complement strand
ATGTATAATAGGAACGTTGGAGGACATTCATATGGATAAAATTGTTCGTATTGAAAATCGTATCGTATCCGTTGGTAAGGCTGATGGAAGCTTAGAAGAATTTGATATTGCGTATTTTAACTTCCCACCAAGAATTGGTGATTATGTTAATATCTATCGCAATGACGATAGTATTATCATCACGAAGGCTGAGAATATTTTTGATAACCGTTCTAACTCTCGTGGAGTAAATAAGACTACTTACGCTCTTCTTGCATTCTTCTTAGGTGTTTTTGGCGCCCAAGAATTCTATGCAGGGAATACACGTGCAGGTATGCTTTCACTTATTTTCTGCTGGACAGGTATCCCAGCAATCTATGGAATTTATAAATTCATCATCGCGCTTTCTAAGCCGGCTGATGAGAATGGCTATATTGAAATGTAAAGCGGTATTCTTTGAATGCCGTTTTTCTGTTTAAATTGTTTATCAATCGTGTTTCATTAAGGAGGAGAACATTATGAAACAATATGCACCGATCAAAGAAGGCAAAGTACGTGAAATCTATGACGTTGATGATGCCTTGATTATGGTAGCGACCGACCGTATTTCTGCATTCGATGTTATTTTAAAGAATCAGGTAGTAAACAAAGGAATTGTTTTAACACAAATGTCACGTTTTTGGTTTGATCTAACAAAAGATATTGTAAAAAACCATATGATTACTACTGATGTACAACAGATGCCAGAATTTTTCCGTAATGAGAAATTTGCAGGTAGATCAATGATGTGTAAGAAGTTGGAGATGTTACCAATTGAATGTATCGTAAGAGGATATATTACAGGTTCTGGTTGGGTAAGTTATCAAAAGGATCAGACGGTATGTAATATTAAATTACCAGATGGTCTAAGAGAATGCGATCAACTTCCTGAGCCAATCTATACTCCATCTACTAAAGCAGAGATTGGTGAACATGATGAAAATATTAGTTATGAAAAGTCTGTGGAAATCTTAAAGAAGACATACCCAGAACGTGGTGAAGAGTATGCGCAGAAGTTAAGAGATTATACGATAGCACTATATAAGAAATGTGCTGAATATGCACGAACAAAGGGCATTATCATCGCTGATACCAAGTTTGAATTTGGCCTTGATGAACATGGCGAGGTTGTATTAGCTGATGAAATGTTAACACCGGATTCTAGCCGTTTCTGGCCAGTCGAAGGTTACGCTCCAGGGAAAGGACAGCCATCCTTCGATAAACAGTTTGTTAGAGACTGGTTAAAACAAAATCCAAATAGTGATTACTGCTTACCACAAGAAGTAATTGATAAGACAATTGCGAAGTACTTGGAAGCGTACCATCTATTAACGGGTAAAGACCTAACTTTTTAGCTGAGTGAAACTCAGCTTTTTCTATGGGAATCTATATGTAATCGTGTATAGAAAAAGTGGAGGGTCAGTATGTGTAGAAGGAAAGATTATTTTAGGGATATATGCAAAGCGTATCCACTACAAAAACAATTACAACAAGCACTAGAAATGAAAATGAAACAATCATCAGATGAAATGCTTCAGAAACAATATCAAGCAGTTTTAAAACAAGTTGAACAAGTAGAGAAGATCATGCATTACATGAAAGTGGTACATGGGAAGATGGCAATGGATATGTTTGTGTCTTACTACATTGATGGAGTTAGACAAAAAGATATTGCATACCAGTATCATATGTCCTTGCGGACATTACAAAGACGTTTTCAAAACTATCGTTCATTATTAGAAGAAGTATTTCGACATCGTATCGATTGTGCGTAGGAAGTGATATAATCCTGTCATTAGAACAGGAAGTATATATGAAAAGAAGAAATCGTTTGATCGAACAATTACAATATCGTCTTAGAAGAAGTTACGGTATGGATCGACTCAATACACATTTACTCATCATGATGGTAATAATCTTGGTATTGGGTTTATTTGTAAAAAATAGTATTCCGGTGTTACTTGCATTTGTGATCTTTGGCATATTTGTGTATCGCTTTACATCAAGAAATATCACCAAGCGCAGTATTGAAAATCGAAAGTATCAAGACACAAATCGTTTTGTGACAAGACAGTTTAAAGCAGTCAAAAATAATATCAAAAATATCAGAGTTATTATTCCTATAATTATAAATAATATTTTTTTAGGCATAATTACCTCCTTATTCGCTCAATTTAATTGAACCATTTCTCAATTGTTCCAGCTAAATTATTAATCCATATTTCTATTTGTCCAAGCAAACCATCACATTCAAAAATCTTATTCTCATATTCATTCATTTTATCAATTAGACGATCCATATCTCTATCAATAGCTTTAATTGTGGTATTAAGTTCATTACTTATAACGCTACTTACAGGTTGATTAAATTGAGTCTTATATAGATTTCCCGTCCACTCATCACTATTTTCATTCTTTAATTTATTTAGAGATTTTTTTTCAGTTCTATAACGACCCTTAATTTTCTGTAAATGGTTATAAATTTCTTTTATTTCCCTAATCTTTGCTTGATAATCTGCTTTCTGATGGCATATCGCAGCTGCTTGAGATCTTAGCGACGCTAACTGGCTTTGTTTTGTCATAAATTACCCATCCTTTTAATAATCATATTCATTTTAGAGTTTTTCACTATTTATAAACTCTTAATTCAATGTCCATTTTCTGAGGATCTTCCATCCGATCAACTATTTTCTTTTGTTCGGAAGAAATCTCTAACATCATTAGCACTGCGTGATTACTTTCTAAATCACCTCTACTTTCATGATTATAAAAAATAGGTTGATTATCATACACGCTGAAGCCATCGTATTGCCAATTAAGATACAATCCGAAACTATTATTAATAGTTACAGAAGTTCGATTAATTAGTAAAAATACCGCATACTCTTTCCCATCAAAAGTATATGTTGCCCCTGTATAATTCAGACTAACTTTTCCTTCAACACCAATCAATGGATGCTTTGTAATAAGTCTATCAACATAATTTATTAACTCAGGAGAATAGCCATCTTCAATATTTGGTTTATTAAAATTAATAATATTTTTTTCCATTATCCTCTCCTTTTTAACCTTTTGAAACTAAAATTTCTAATTTCATTTTATTTGGATCTTTCATACTATCAATTATTTGTTTTTGTGCAGGTGTTATCTCTATCATCATTAATGCTGCACAATTCATATCTAAATCACCTCTTTTAGTGTGATTATATAATATTTCCTGGTTTTCAAAGAGTACCTGTCCATCATATGACCAGTTCAATTTGAAATTTATACTCTGGTCAATTACATGTTGACTTCGATTCAATAATACAAATACTGCATATTCTCGTTCATTAATTGTATAAGTAGCATCTGTGTAATTCATACTTAATTTTCCATCCTCACCAATTGATGGATTTTTTCTTATAATTTCACGAACATAATCAATTAACTCCTTTGAATATCCTTCATTTGTTGGAGGGACAATAAGTGATATGTCTTTTTTTTGACTACTAATATCTTGATTTTTTGTATTATTTTCATTCTTACTAGAAACACTACACGCAGTCAGAGTCAGTATCAAGCATACTATAATAATTAGTTTTTTCAT
>CALEMV010000140.1 GCA_937910655.1 uncultured Solobacterium sp. | reverse complement strand
TTGTGCCAATCTGTTACATTCCTTGGATATTTGCTTTTTTAATTCGACTCATTAATACTGGAACGATTAATAAGCAGATAATCATTGTCACTAAGTTATACCATAAGTTATAACCCAATGAGAATGTCCATGCTGGTAAACTTCCTGCCGCAGTTCCCTCTGCCCAGAAATAGGCACCAGAAATCACTGTAGAGAAATACTTAATTACCATCACAATCACAATACCAAAGTGGCCCTTTGTGCTTGTTAGGAATAAACCTAACGCAATTACTAATCCAGCTAATATAATACCACCTACTAGAGCCATTAGATTCATGCCGTAAGAATAAAAAATGGCTGCGCAAGCAGATAAACCAATTAGAGATACTACAGTTAGCACCACTGGTTTGCTTGCATGTTCAAATGGTTTAAACAATGACACCATTCCAACAATACTGATTGGTAGTACATAGTCTAATACAATCTGCATTGGTTGAACAAAGTACATTGGGAAACCTAATACAATTGTTAGTAAGAATGATGCAAGACCACACAGTGCTCCATACTTCCAACCAAGATGATACGATGCAATCATAAGTGGAATTAATTCAAGTTCAATTGAACCACCATTAGGCATCTGTAGGAAAGGTATCATATTTCCTACCATTTTTAGCGCTACATATAACGCCATGTAGATTGCCATGAATGCAATCGTTTTAATCTGATCGTTTTTCATAAAAAATACACCTCCATTTTGAAGGCGCAAGGAATTAAAGAACTGAACTCCCTACGCTAGCTTTACCTAGATCAGGTGATAAGGGTTTTTCTCAGCATGCATGCACCCCTGTTCACGAGTTTAATCATATCACTTTTCGAAACGAAAGAAAAAAGAATATTGCTTGGATGCCCCGTCCTTACAATATTCTTTATTATTTCGCATATTCCAGTGTAATTTGAGGAGGACACGGATATGCATGGATTTTTTCCGGACATTATGTCAATTAGATTTTTACAAGTCTGCCCATGACTTGTAATAAAGGATTCCGGAACACGCAGGGACTGATGTATAAAGGAGTGTGTGATGGAAAGAGTGAGACATCAGTTAGCCTGTGCTAACTGTATGTTAGCAAACACTAACCTTCCTGTCAACAAAGATTATCATTTTTTTGTAAAAATATTCCCAATTTTGTTTCAAATCTCAAACTCGTTACAAAAAGACAACATATGTTACGCCACATGTTGCCCTATATCTTTATTAATCACTCATCTTTTGAATGAGTTCATATTGGTTACTTGTCATTCTAAAGTGTGCGATTCCACAGTTTGGAACGGGATTGATACCCAGTTCGGAGGCTTCTTGGAAGATATCCTCCTTCTTTAATCCAAATAAGGCTTCTAGACATACAAGATAGAAGTCTCCGTGAGAAACCAGTAACACTATATCCTGATTTTGCTGCGTATCATAGATTTCTTGGAATATTGAATACATACGTTTTGTAACATCACCATGTTCCTCGCCACCAACATCACCATAGTGCGTATCCATAAAACGTTTTCCACTAGGATCTGCCTCTTTGAATGTCATACCTTCAAGGTCACCATAACTAACTTCACAAATCTTCTTTGTATAGACACTATTTCCTGGGTGATATTGAGCGATGATATCTGCAGTATCACGTGCTCTTTCCGCTGTTGAAACATAAATCATAGAGAAAGGTATCTCCTTTAACTTCTCAGCTGCCTCTTTTGCTTCTTGAATGCCTTTCTCTGTTAAAGGACTATCACATCTGCCTTGCATACGCTCTTGGATATTAAATCTTGTTTCGCCATGGCGCATCAAGTAAATATCAATTGTCTTTGGGTGATATAGTTGACGATATTCATTCACGTCGATTGGCTCTTGGTCTAAGAAGAACTCTCCATCTTTATAATGGAACATCAACATACCAGTATTAGGCATGAGCCATCGATTCTGTTCCTTACAACGATTTACATAATCATCTAAGTTCACACCGAATAAAATTTCTAAGATACGTACTGCGTAAGCGCCGTGACTTACTAGAAGAATGGTATCTCCATCATGGGACTCCTCAACAATACTCTGCATCGTTGTACGAACTCTTTGTGCAAATCCTGAATTTGTTTCTCCACCTTCTGATGACCAATCATCAAAGAACGGAGAGTCCAAGACCTCTTCCTTACGTGCACCATCTAAAGAGCCAAAAGAGAACTCCTTCAGGCCTTTGGTAAGGATTAATGGAATATCATGATACTTACAGATTTCTTTCGCTGTATCCCAAGCTCTTTCAGAGGTAGAACAATATGCTCGATTAAACGGCACATTTCTGAGTGCGGACGCAACGTTTTCTGCTTGTTGAATACCCTCATCTAACAGTGGACTATCGCACCAACCCTGCATTCGCCCTTTCAGATTAAATAAGGTTTTTCCGTGTCTAACAAAGTAAAATTTCAATTCCATGTATTTTGTACCCCAATTCTTTGTATTTTCTCTTATTTTCCACAAATAATGTTGGTAATAAATGTCGAGAATACTATAATATTTTAGTCGTTATGATAGTATCATATACGTATATACTACATTCTGAAAGGGTATTATGAATTTTCTTAGAAATAAACTACATCTAACATATCCACAGATGATTATTCTGGGATTCGGGGCGATTATCTTATTTGGTGCATTGTTACTGATGACACCATTTGCTAGTCAATCTGGTCAATGGACACCATTTATTAATGCACTATTCACATCCACGTCATGTGTTTGTGTAACGGGATTGGTTGTATACGATACTGCTACATATTGGAGCTTCTTCGGACAGCTTGTCATTATTATTCTAATTCAGATTGGTGGACTTGGTGTTGTGACAGTTATCACGTCCCTTGCACTAATTACTGGTAAACGAATCGGCTATCTTGCCCGTTCCACTTTGGCAAACTCAATTTCAATTTCAGCAGTTGGTGGTATTATTCGCTTACTACACTTTATCTTTAAGATTACATTTATGGTGGAAGGTTTCTTCGCCATACTCATGTCATTTACATTTATACCGGATTTTGGACTCGTCAAAGGTATTTGGTATAGTATCTTCCATTCTATCTCTGCTTTCTGTAATGCAGGCTTTGACTTAATGGGTGTACGCGAACCATTCTCATCCCTAACAAGTTATGTGTCCAATCCAATTATTAATATCTCAATTATGTCTTTGATTCTGATTGGTGGATTGAGCTTCGCCACTTGGGCAGATATCAAAGAATACAAGTTTAAGCTACACCGTTACCACATGCAGTCTAAGATTATCTTATTGATGACCGCAATCCTAGTCGTATTCCCTGCAATCTACTTCTTCTTTGTGGATTTTACAGGTATGCCTTTAGGCACAAGAATTCTAGCTTCATTCTTCCAATCTGTAACACCACGTACTGCTGGATTTAATACAGTAGACCTTACAAAGATGACTGAATCCAGTATCTTCTTACAGATTATATTAATGTTAATTGGTGCTGCACCAGGTTCTACTGGTGGTGGTATGAAGATGACAACCTTCTTCGTATTAGTCACAACAAGTATGGCAATCTTTAGAAACCGTTCCCGTACAGAGAGTTTCGGTAGAACAATCTCAGAGACAGTCGTACGTAACGCTGCCACAATCTTGATGTTATATATCTCATTATGTGTAGGTGCCGCAATGATTATTAGTGTCATTGAGAATGTTCCAATGATAACTGCAATGTATGAGACCGCATCCGCAATCGCTACCGTAGGTTTAACCCTAGGTATCACACGTGATTTAACAATCATTTCAAGAATCATCTTAATCTTCCTAATGTTCGCTGGACGTATTGGAGGACTCACCTTGATTTATGGTATGTTCCCATTCCGTAACCAATGTTTAGGTAGACATATTGAAGAAAACGTAGCTGTAGGCTAAATAGGAGAGAGTATGAAACAGATTTTAATTATTGGTATGGGTCGTTTTGGCCGTCATATTGCCCGCAAGTTAAATGATTTAGATATTCAGGTATTAGGTATTGATAATGATGAGGACAAGGTAAGAGAAGTATTGCCTTATGTCACAAATGCCGAAGTTGGTGATGCGACAAACCAAGATTTCTTAAAGACACTAGGTCTTAAGAATTTTGATGTTTGTATCGTTGCGGTTGGTGATAACTTCTTAGCTTCCCTAGAAATCACTTCTTACCTCAAGGAGTTAGGCGCAAAGAAAGTTGTATCCCGTGCTGCACGGGATACACAAGAAAAGTTCTTATTACGAAATGGTGCAGATGCAGTTGTATATCCTGAAAAGTTAATGGGTAACTTAACTGCCATGCGTTATAGCAGTGATAATATCTTTGACTACATTCAAATCGGCAAAGACTTCGCGGTATTCGAAATCGCTGTACCTAATGAATGGTTAGGTAAGACAATCGGCCAGGTTGATGTACGTAAACACTACAACATCAACATCATTGCGATTAAGAAAGATGACGATATCTCTGTTACACCAGGTGCTTCTCATATACTCAACTCTGAAGAATCCTTATTAGTATTAGGAAAAGACAAAGATATCCGCAGTGCTTTCCATATCTTAGGTTAGTTCTCTTTCGATTGTCTTCGATATGCAATATCCCCTCCTTCATTTTGATAGGTCTGACTTGGGGATATTCCAAAATGTTTCTTATACAATCGACTAAAATATAGTGGATCTTGATATCCTACATTCCAAGCAGCCTCTGTTACTGAATAACCCTTTAGTAATAAGTCGGCTGCTTTTCTTAATCGCAAACGAATTAGATAGTCAATTGGACGAATATGATAGACTTTATTGAACTTATAGGAGAAATGTGCCTCATCCATCTGTGCAGCTTTGGCTAAATCCTTTAACTTTAGATTCTCATGATATGAAGTTTCCATCAGTTCAATCGCATTTTCAATCTGTAATAATTCCTGATTGATATATGAATAGCCAAAGGAACTAAGTATCAGTTGTTGAGCGATTAAGTTACGTTGAATCTGGTCATCCCAGTTTGCACGCATGACACTATTCTTCAAACGATTTAATAACTCAATAAAACTACTATCTTGAAG
>CALEMV010000139.1 GCA_937910655.1 uncultured Solobacterium sp. | reverse complement strand
GTCCCATCTGTAGTCTCATTCATTATACCAAACTAGCTATAAAAGTAAAGCAAAAAAGCAGGTTTCCCTGCTTTTATTGATTTTCTGCGAAGAATACTGGTGCGTCATCTACAGATGGCTCTGTACTCCAAATAGATAGATTTAGATTCTTACCACCCATACGAATCATGTGTTCTTCCTTGGTTGGGAAGATACGTGCAGATAATACATATTCACCTTCATTCACGAAGATTTCTACTGTACTATGATCTACGAAGATATCCATTGAAGTTAAACCATTCTCTAAAATGATTTGACGGTCTGTACCATATTCTACATTTAACTGATTTGTTAAATCAGAACGGTCGATACGTAAACGTTTCGTGTACTTTTCATAGGAAATCGCAAATCCTCTTGCGATAACATAGTTACGTGAGAATAGGTTTAAATCAAGGGATTCTGTGTCAGGATTTTCAATGCGAATAATCGCACTACTTGGCATTTGTCCATGTAGTTTATCACTGATGATTTCACCATTCTTGGCACAGAAGAGTTCATCTTTCTTTAAAGATTCAAACCCTCTTACTGGAGTTTGATAGAGCTTCCCTTTGCGTATCGTTAACTCACGTACAAAGGTTTGTAGCCCTGACCAACCTTCTTCATCT
Organism: uncultured Solobacterium sp.; assembly: GCA_937910655.1. Taxonomy (GTDB): domain Bacteria; phylum Bacillota_I; class Bacilli_A; order Erysipelotrichales; family Erysipelotrichaceae; genus Bulleidia. Next base: position 3,628 of record CALEMV010000139.1, on the reverse strand, counting down.
GTTGGTGGATAGGTATAATCTGGAACACCAAACCATGCGGACATGATTGAACAATCAGAATAAATATTCTGTGAAGCACATTGTGGTGCATAGAAATCAAAACCACGGTCAAGTTCTTGCATAGGTCCATCTGGTGTAAATGTTAGAGTTTCTAAATCTAAATCACCAATTAAATAGACGCTATTGAACTTATTGCGGAATTCATCTTTACTTGATTCAATTCCCTGTGGGCTAAAGATGAGTACATCATGTAATCCTATCTTTTGTACATCAGGGCATTCAACCATGTAGCCAAAGCCATTCTCATAGCCTTTTACTTTTAGTTCTCCAAGGAATTTCCAATCTGTCAAAATGGAATCAGAACAATAAACCAGAATAACACCCTGATCTTGTTTATTCTGAGCGCCTAAGAAGATGTAGTACATATCATCAATGCGTACAATCTTTGGATCACGTTGATGTTCAGTATAGTTTTCATTTGGTGTAATCAATGGACGCATTGCCTTTGTGTATTGTTCATCACCTTCTAGAGTTGCTAGAAGTTGGTGAGGTCTACGTACACGGTTTTCATCGCGATAGTTTCCTGTATAGGCAAAGTAGATTGTATCTCCTTCGCTGATTGCAGAACCGCTATAACAGCCACTATTTTCATATTTTCCTGTTGGTAAGAGTGCTACACCACGATTTTCCCAATGAATTAAATCTGGACTTGTAACATGGTACCAGTGCTTTAAGCCATGAACTGGACCAAACGGGAACCATTGATAGAATAGATGCCACTTCTTGTTACAATATGTAAATCCATTTGGATCATTCATTAAACCAGTCACTGGTTGTACATGATATGTCGCACGCCATGAAGATTCTGCTATCTTTTCATGTACACGTACTAGCTCATCTGTATCTCTCTTCATTAACATCCGCTTTTTATCTAATTCATTGACTGTTGCCATGTTGTGCCTCCTATTACTACATATTTATTATAAGTCATTTTTCTCTCTATTTCACATGTCGAAGTAAAAAGTCGATGCGATGTGTTTGTGTTTGGCCTGCATGAATGATAGGCTTTGGTTCAATACTAGGATAGTTAATACCATTTGGTAGATATTCTGCCTCTAAACATACAGAACTTCTTTCTGGATAGTGATGTCCATACTTACCACTTGCACCATTTAGCCAGTTGGCAGTGTATAAATGGAAACCAGGATAATCAGATGCCATTTCCAGTTCTAGCGTTCCATCGGAAAGAATTGCCATTGTACGTAGCCCTTCTCCTGGAATTGGAAAGTGGTGGTCATAGCCTTTGCCATATACAAGTTGTATATCATCTTGGTTAATATCTTGACCAATCTTCTTTGCCTGACGGAAGTCAAAGGCTGTGTTCTCTACTGCTTGAAATTCTGGCTTTGTTAAGCATGTTTCATCTAATAATGCATAGTAATCTGTAGGAATTACGAGCGTATGATCTAAAATAGAATCACTTTCACTTAGATTAAAGTATGCATGATTGGTATATGCAAATAAGGTATCTTGATCAGTAGTGGCGGTTGTTTCAATATGTAATCCTTGATTTGATAAACGATATGTAATTGCGTAGTCTAGATTACCAGGATAACCTTCCTCACCATCTGGGGATACACGAGAAAATGTAATAGAGTCCTCTGTTGAACTAACTACGTACATCTTTTTATCAAAACCCTCTTTACCACCATGATTACAGTTTCCATTATTATTGATAAATAACGTGTATTCTTTTCCATTTAAGGAGAACTTACCCTTTCCAATACGGTTAGCAGTTCTACCTACAGAAGCACCTAAGAATGTGTCCTCCTCCTGATATTGTTCGGCTGTTGGATATCCTTGCACAATATCCTTACCACTTTCTTTATCAATTAAGGCAACAAGTGTAGCACCATAATCACTTACCTGTACCTTAAATTTCTCATTTTCCAAGGTATAGAGATAGATATCTTCCCCACTTAATTTCTTTCCAAATAGTGTCTTTTCCATGATAATGTGTCCTCCTTATGATGATGTTTATTTTTGAAATCGCTTAATATCAGTATAGCCTTTTCACTTTGAAAATTCGATACTGTGACTCTGATTTTTCGTTTACTTGCGACTTTTCTTTAAAAAAGTTATTCTTATTCATATCAAGGAGCATACTATGTTTTTTAAAAAGAAACTTTCTCCAGAAACGGAAGAAATCGATACACGTTCTGGTAAAGATGCGATATGGATGATAACGTCCATACTGTTTACATTTCTATTAGGTGGATTTGTCTTCTGGAAATCAATGAACGCCGGCATTCAATATTTAACAACTTTAGTACCTTTATTGTTAGTCATTGCCTTCTCTGGTACGTATTTCTATAACAAATCTGCGGATATGCGTATGTTTGCGGCATTTACTGGACTTGCGGCGATTGGCATTGCATTACAAGTGATTATCGATGCACAATATCAAGTCATTTCACAGTTCAGTATGGTCAAATACTTTGCAGGACTTGCGATTGCAATCGTATTAATTCTTATGTATCGCATGATACGAAAAGCATTAAACTTTAACTATACAACCTACTTCTTATTGTTTGTGGCTGCCTGTCTATACATTGCCCTTCTTTTCTTTGGGAAAGATACCAATGGTTATGGCACAACTGCTTGGATTAAGATTGGCCCTGTATCATTACAGTTAACCGATTTCGCTAAGATTACCGCAATTCTCTTCTATAGTTCTTTGTTTTCTGCTCGGAAGACCTATTCAAATCGTTCAATTTTAATTCTTTCTAGCATATTCTTTATTGTTAATTTTATTGGGTCCGTTCTGATTCATGAACTAGGTTCATTCTATATTCTCTATTTCTTACACCTTTCCATGTTGTATATCTTTATGGAGAAAGGCAGAAAAAAGAGAATCTATCTTTTAACAATAGCGATTGCGACAATTTCTTCCATTGTAATCTTGTTTATGCTCTATAAGATGATTGCGCCTAGTGCTGCTGCAGGAAACCTAAATGCGATTACTAGAATTCTTTGGCCTATTGTTCGTAAAGTTTATTTACGTTTCTCGATTACTGCAAATATTAACTCTGACCCGTACGGTGCAGGTTACCAATTATTCCAAGGAAAACGTGCATTATGGATGTCTGGATTATTTGGTAATACCGTTAACTTTACAGCGATTCCAGTTCCTGAAAGTGATATGGCTTTTGTGACATTAGTCAATTCATTTGGTATGCCATTAGGCTTTATCGCTGTATTCCTATTACTACAAGTAGCTATTCGTGGTAGTGAATTAAGCAGACGTTTGATTCAGACAGATAAGCAGGATGCGGTTGTAGCATATGGTGCAACAGTCCTACTATTTATGCAAGCAATGCTTGTGATACTAGGCTCTTGTAATATCATTCCACTTGCAGGTTTACCGATTCCATTTTTATCACGTGGTGGAACCTACCAAGCAATCGTCTTCTTCTTTGCGGGGATATTACTACAGATGTCACAGCGTGAAGAAGAATTTGAAGATGATGATTTCAAACAAGGAGGTGACGATAACGATGACCAACAAGCGTTCTCCAGAATCAATCTCGATGACTAGAATACGGTTTGTAGAAGTTGGGTGTATCAT
>CALEMV010000138.1 GCA_937910655.1 uncultured Solobacterium sp. | reverse complement strand
ACATAGATAACGGAAACCTTTGTTGGTTCCTTTGTTAACTTCTCGGAAATGCTCTTAGTAGATAATGCGCTTGCACCACAGCCAGCTAAGAATAATAAACCAGCTAATACGATTGTGCCTAATGTCTTTTTCATTTTAATCCCTCCAAATATACTGATAAGAAACATACATATGAATATAACATATATTCTATAAAAAAAGATATGTTTTTATCATGCTACTCAATGATAATATAAAGAAAATAAAACTAACAGAAAAATTATCTTTAAAAGATTACAAAATAGTTAATTTATGATAATGAAATGTAAAATTTACACAATAGTTTACAGTAAATGAAAAACAGTTTACATATAATAGGTTAAGCATATACTTTGTGTTATTTTGCGAAAAGGTATAAAGTTTAATTGTATAAAATATAAAAGGAGTCAAATTATGATTGATGTAATTATTATAGGCGCAGGTACAGCTGGTTTATCAGCAGCTATTTATGTACAAAGAGCAGGGAAGAAAGCTTTAGTACTAGAGGAGTCTACATATGGTGGACAGATTATTAATACTGCAGATATTGAAAACTATCCAGGTATCAAACATATTTCTGGTTTCGATTTTGCGACAGATTTATTTAACCAAGCAAAAGACTTAGGTACAACTTTTGCATTTGAAGGTGTAGTAAAGATTGAAAATCGTGAGGATGAAAAGATTGTCTATACTGCTAAAAATGAATATCATGCAAAGGCTATTATCATTGCGACTGGCATGAAGCGTAGAGAACTAGGAATTGACCGTGAAAAGGAACTAACGGGAAAGGGTGTATCTTATTGTGCAACTTGTGATGGAATGTTCTTTAGAGGAAAAGATGTAGCTGTAAATGGCGGTGGTAATGTAGCAGTTGAAGATGCGGAATACTTAACACGTTTTTGCAATCGTGTATATATCATTCATCGCCGTGATGAGTTCCGTGCTGATGAAGCTGAAGTTGTAAAACTTAATGGTAAAGAAAACCTTGTGAAGGTAATGAATAGCACAGTTACAAAATTAAATGGCGAAGAACGATTACAATCAATTGATGTTACAGATAAAAATACGGGAGAAACAAAGACATTAAATGTTGATGCGTTATTTGTCGCAATTGGACAAATTCCTATGAACCAGATTTTCTCTGAGATTGTTGAATTGGATGAATATGGATTCATTAAGGCTGATGAAGAATGTCGTACATCTGTTAAAGGTATTTACGCTGCAGGAGATTGCCGTGTAAAGAGTGTTCGTCAGTTAACGACGGCTGCCAGTGATGGCGCTATCGCTGGTTTGAATGCATGTAATAATTTGTAAGGAAAACTACAAGATATATTCCTCTGTTAGTATTGATAAGTGGTATAATAGTACTAACAAGAGGTAGGTATAATGAATCAGATAAAATGTATATTTTTTGATTTAGGCTGGACCCTTCTAGAACCATGCAGCGGTGATTGGAATTTGAATCAAAAATTCTATGAACTATTTCCTCGAGAGAAAATTTCGAGACTCGACCAAAATGTATGGCAACATGCATACAACACAGCGTATTTACCATTTATTGAAAATCCGACAATGAGAAGTGAGCAGGAACAGATTGAAAGATTAACTCGTTTCTATCTAACACTATTTGATCAAGCAAAGTTAGGTGGAACGTTCCAACATGCAGTAACTTTGGCAGTTGATGCAGTAGAAAATCTTGCAACGATGAATTTAATTCCAAGTTCCTTGGAAACACTGAAAACATTGAAGGGTGGAGGTTATCGTATCGGGATTATTTCTGATACATGGCCATATATTGAAAGACGTATCCATGCATTCAAACTGGATGAATACGTTGATCAGTATACGTATAGTTATGAATTAGGGGTTTTAAAACCAAATTTGTTGATGTATCGTGATGCATTAGAAAAAGCAGGATTTAAACCTGAGGAGTGTATTTTTGTTGATGATCAGTTAAGGAATCTTAAAGCTGCAAAATCTATGGGAATCCATCCGGTACAAATCGTTTATCATGAGGGTGTTGAAACTGGAGAATATCCAACGATTCATAAGCCAAGTGATATTCTGAATTTACTAAAACAATATCAATAAGTATATTCAAGGCTTTAAATTCCATTATGTATTATCATTGAAATATAGAACTGGGAGATATGAAAAATGTTAAATGTTGGAGTAAAAGCACCAGATTTTAAATTACCAGATCAAAATGGTGTAGAGCATACACTTTCTGAGTATAAAGGTAAAAAGGTAATTCTCTATTTTTATCCAAAGGATAATACATCAGGTTGTACAGCAGAAGCTTGTAACTTCCGTGATCGTCTTCCTCAGATTCAAGAAAAGGGAGCAGTTGTATTAGGTATTTCTAAGGATAGTGTAAAGTCTCATAAGAAGTTTGAAAGTAATTATGACTTACCATTCACGTTACTATCTGACGAAAGTACAGAGACCATTCAGGCATATGATGTTTGGGTAGAAAAGTCTATGTATGGTCGCAAGTATATGGGAATTGAACGTTCTACATACTTAATTGATGAACAGGGTATTATCATCAAAACTTTCCAAAAAGTTAAGGCTACAAGCCATGTAGAAGATGTTGTTAAAGAATTATAAAAATTTAAACTGCCAATCGGCAGTTTTTTTAATATTTTATTAGCAAAAAAATAGGAACTACGATACTATATGATTAAGGTATTTGTTAACAAATACACATGGAGGGAAAAATGAAGAATTACGTGAAGTTAGGACTCAGCTCTTTGATGGCTATTTCACTTGTTGCATGCTCACCAGGCAACAAAGAAGATAGTGCAAAGAAAAAAGAAAATGTAAAGGTAACATATAAGGAAGGTACGTATACAGGTACTGGCTCAGGTTATAATGGCCCTATCAACTTATCGGTTACATTTACAAAGGATGGTATTTCCGAAATTGATTATAGTGATAACAAAGAAACAAATCACATCGGAACCCCAGCATTTGATTATTTAGTAGCAGATGCGAAGGAAGCAAATGGTGCTGGCATTGATGTTGTTTCTGGTGCAACATTTACTTCTGTTGGTTTCAAGAATGCATTAATTGATGCTGCAAAGCAAGCAGAAGCTAGTGATTTAGATGGTTTTAAGAAGAATACAGTAGAACATAAAGCTGGTGAAGCAATCGAAAAGACAACTGATGTTGTTGTAGTAGGTGCTGGTGGTGCAGGTATGGCTACAGCGGTACAGTCTGCACAGAATGGTAACTCAGTAGTTGTATTAGAAGTTAACTCTGAGATCGGTGGTAATACAGTCGCTTCTGGTGGACAGTTCCAGTCTGCACAATCCTACTTAGTATGGGATCCAGCTGATCCAGATGCGACAACAGGCGTTTATAAGGGTGTTACATACAATAAAGTACATAACGCTACTGGTAACATTAAAGTATTAAAGGAAATCCTTAACTGGAATGAAAATGAATTTGATAGCAAGTACTTTGACAGTACACCATTTGTAGCAGGTGATATTGAAACATTGTCACATGCTGGTGTACATGCAGAATACTTAGGAACTTTAAAGGAACTTAAGAGTGAAATTCAGGCTTACTTAAACTGGGCTCAACCACAGTTAGATGCAGGTAAGGCTGAAGGTGAAATTACATTATTCTCAACTCCAAATCTACACATCTTCCAGACATATTATGGTGGATTAAGACAAAACGCAGAAAAGACATCATGGATTTATGGCTCATATGATCTTGTTAAGCAGTTTGTTGAGGGTGGTCAATATCTTAAGGGTTGGTTGGAAGATCAGGGTGCTATCTTTGATAACTCTATTCAACCAATCATCGTAGGTGCTTTATGGAATCGTGAGAACGACTTCAAGGGAAGTGACCTTAATGGTGATGGAACACCAGATCCAGATGGAAAGAATGTAAAGGGTAAGACAGTTTGGAATACATACTTTGCAACAACTAAGAAGACATTACTTGAAACAGCTGCTAACCATGCAGACAACGAAATCATGTTACGTACTAAAGTAACAGAACTTATCACAGATAAGGATGGAAAAGTTGTTGGTGTTAAGGGTGTTCAATATGATGGAACTCCAGTAACAGTTCATGCTAAGAAGGGTGTAGTTCTTGCAACTGGTGGATACGCTGCAGATATCAAGCGCGTTATGGAAACAAATGACTACTGGGCAGATGGAGATATCACAACAAATACACGTACAACAAACCGTTCTTCATTAGTAGGTTCTGGTATTGATATGGCAGAAGCAGTAGGTGCTGCTACAACTGGTATGGGCTTTGCTCAGATGATGCCTATCTCATGGGTAGATAATGGTAACCTTGCATTCGGTGGTGGACACTATGCAATCTATATCAACCCTACAACAGGTAAGCGTTTTGTTAACGAAACTAGTGAACGTGACGTATTATCACTTGCTGAGTTTGAAAACGGTGTAAGTTTCAATGGTACAAATGGAACAATTATGGATATTGCAAACTCCAACCAATTAGTTCCTGGTCCATATCCTTATGGAACACCAAAGGATGAAGATTTAACACTTTGGGAAAGTGATGTTAAGAACAGACAGTACACAAGAACTGTTGATCAGTTAGGTGACTTATTCAAGGAACTAGGCTTTGAATGCACACAAGAAGAAGTTATCAATACAATCAAGGAATACGATATGGCATTGATGACAGGTACAGAAAACACATTAAACCCAACAAAGACAGGTTGGACAACATTAATTGGTACAGCTGAAAAGGATGAAAACGGTAAGTATATCGTTGATACTTATAAGCTTGATGGCGTTAAGTTAAAGATTAGAATACTAGCTCCATCTACACACCATACAATGGGTGGTGTAACAGTTGATGCACAGCGTCACGTATTAGATAAAGATGGCAAGATCATCAAGGGTCTATACGCTGCTGGTGAAGTAACTGGTGGTATCCATGGTGGTAACCGTTTAGGTGGTAATGCGATTGTTGAAATCTTCGTTTCTGGTCGTACAGCTGCTGATACTATCGTTGCTGACAACAAGTAAAACATGCTTAGAAAGAGGTTTGATAGACCTCTTTCTTTTTATTTCTCTATTCATGGTATAATCGCTAAGAAGGGGTATTATTATGCGTAAAATATTTACATTTCTTTCGGTAGTATTTATAGCTATAGCAGTATATATTGCCTATGGGACATTTCAATCTGCACAACAGTTTGAAAGGGACTCTATTCAACGTGCTAATCAAGCAAATGCATTATCACAACAGATTGCAGATGCACAAGCATTACAACAAGAAACATCTTCAGAAGAGTATGCAAAACTTGAAACGATGTTTAATGCTGGAAATGCAGTAGCACAAGCACAGACACAGGCTTTGCAAGATCAAACAGATACTGTAAGTTCAGAATTACAGACATCGATGCAGACATATATTGTTGCTGGTGATAATACGAATTTCTTGTCTGTATGGTATCCGATAGATGGTGCATATACATGGTCATTTGCACCAACGTTTATATTCTTGGGTTCAAGTCAAAAAGTGATTTGGACTTTAAGCGATGGAGCGAACATGCTTGCATGGGTACAGGGCTATTATGATGTTAGTACAAATCATTTCTCGAATCTTGTTCTAAATTACAGTCAATATGGAAATCCAAATGGTAGGGAATTGAAAGGAAACTCTGTGGAGGCTTGGTACTAATATGAAAAGACTAGCTAGTTTTGTTATATGTTTGTTGTGTGCACTTATCATGGTAGTTACTCTTTTTCTGAGTTGGCAGTGGGGTAATCGTAAAAATGTTCAATGGCTATCTCAATTAGATGAGATAGAAGGATTGGAGAATCAATTGGCACAAATACCGTCAGGATATGTAAATGGTTTTGGGGAAAGCGATACAATTTACACTTCCTCTAAACGAGTGTCCTCAGATACTGCAATGATGGATCAACTTTGGACAACTGCCTTTGTTTGGAATTCACCAGAAGAATATGCAACGCAAAGATCAAGTATAATTTCCGCATACAACTTAAAAACAGATACACAGTTTTTTGTGGAGGGAATGAAAGATCCAGCAAGTATTACAGATGGATCAAATCCTACTTTTGAAAGCCTATCAGATATGAAGTATCTTAAGCAGGATGTACAACTTGTAACAATAAAAGATGATGTATATCGCTACTTTGTGCGAATTGGTTATTATACTGCAAATCATCGTTCTGAAACGCCATATCGTTTCTGCTATATCTTCTGCGATATTGACGCAAATCAACAAATCACCAACTTGGAATATTATTCTTCAAAGGGTTGGGAATAAGCAAAATGAATCTATCCTATAGGGATGGATTTTTTTATCAAGAAATTATGGTGTAAGGAATTTTAT
>CALEMV010000137.1 GCA_937910655.1 uncultured Solobacterium sp. | reverse complement strand
CTGTAGAAGCGGGTGAAAGCTTAGGCTTTTTACCAGGTGATTTAAAGGAGAAGGTAGATCCATACTTAACACCTCTTTATGATGCACTACATAATATGCTTGGTAATGAACAAACGGAGAAGTTAATCGAAAAGGGTACAATTGAGATTGCACCACTTGCGTATATGCGTGGACGTACACTCGATGATGCATATGTCATCTTGGATGAAGCACAGAATACAACAGCATCACAGATGAAGATGTTTCTAACAAGACTTGGTTTTGGTTCTCATATGATTATTACGGGAGACGTTACACAGATTGACTTAAATCATAATCAGACTAGTGGTCTGATTGAAGCTACTCGCATTCTAGAGGGTTTAAGTGAAATTAAAATCATGGAATTAAGTGCAGATGATGTCGTACGTCATCCTATCGTGCAGAAGATTATTGAACGCTACAGCAAAGAAGATGAACAAAGACGTGAGTTGTCTTTGAAGAAGCGAGGATAATATGGAAATTACATTTATCAATAAAACAAACCAAGATATGCATGCATATGAGGAATTCTTCCAGACTATCGCAAAGCGTACAGAGAAGGAATTAAAACTAGCAAAGGATTTAGAAATCAGCGTTACGTTTGTTCGCTCTCGTACCATTCATATCATCAATCGAGACTATCGTGGGATAGATCGACCAACAGATGTCATTAGTTTTGCGATTCGTGATGGTTTAGAAGACTTCATCCCAGATGAAGAAAAAGACCTTGGCGATCTTTTCATCAACATTGATTATGCAAGAAAACAAGCAAGAGAATATGGTCACTCTGAAAAGCGTGAAATGGGATTCTTATTCACGCATGGACTACTTCATTGCTTGGGATATGATCATATGAATCCAACTGATGAAAAGAAGATGTTTGCCTTACAGGATAGGATCTTAGATCCGATTATTAGTCGCAATGATAAATAAGTTCTATGTAGCATTTGTAGGTCTTGTTTCTTCGCTTAAAGATAGAAGTATACAGATACAGTATGTTCTTGCGATATTGGCATGTATTGTGGCATGGATGATTGGTTGTAATTATTATGAGTGGCTTGCAGTACTTCTTTGTATTGGACTTGTAATCGTAGCCGAAATCTTAAATACATGTATTGAAAAACTATGTGATTTATATTCAACAGAAAAAAATGAAAAGATTAAGTATATTAAAGACTTAGCTGCTGGGGGTGTACTATTTGCGTCGCTCATTGCGCTAACCGTTGGTATCTTGATTTTTGTTCATCATCTATTTTAAAGGGGGTTATTATGACACGTGAAGAATTAATTGAAGAAGCATTTAAAGCAATGGAAAATAGTTACGCTCCATATTCTAATTATCATGTAGGAGCAGCTGTTCTAACCAAAGATGGAAAAGTATTCTGGGGAGCAAATATTGAGAATGCTTCTTTTGGAGCTACCAATTGTGGTGAACGTTCCGCAATCTTTGCGGCCTACTCCAATGGGTATCGTAAAGATACGATTGAAGCACTTGCAATTGTAAGTGATGGTGATCGTATTGCGGCACCATGTGGAATTTGTCGTCAAGTATTAAGCGAACTGATTACTGGTGATACACCAATCTATTTATCCAATCGTAAAGATGAGATGGATACATGCATGAATGATGTATTACCATTCCAGTTTACGACAGAGGATGTATGTCGATGAGAAGCGGTTTTGTTGCGTTAGCGGGAAGACCAAACGCAGGTAAGAGTACTTTAATCAATTCTTTGATTGGAGAAAAGGTAGCTATCGTATCTAGTAAGCCTCAAACAACGCGCTCTGAGATTCGTGGTATTTATACAGATGAAGAATGCCAGATTATATTTACTGATACTCCTGGTATTCATAAACCAAAGTTTCGTCTTGAATCACGAATGAACAAGGAAGCTGTAGATGTTATCCAAGGTGTAGATTTAATCTATCTCGTAGTGGATGCGAGTGTTCCATACGCAAAAGGTGATGAGTTTGTCTTAAACATGGTTAAAAATACGGGCTTACCAGTATTTTTGGTCTTAAATAAGATGGACAAGATGAAGCCTGAGAAGATTGTAAAAGTGATTCAACAGTGGCAAGAACGTTATGACTTTGTGGAATACTTCCCATTATCTGCAAAATTTGGACGTTCCTTTGAAGATTTAATCAAGACTACAAGCAAATATCTTCCGGAAGGTGATTTATTATATCCAGCAGAGATGACGAGTGATGGCGCTGAAAACTTCCGTATTGCGGAGTTAATCCGTGAAAAGATTCTTACCCAAACAGAAGATGAAGTACCTCATGCGGCTGCAGTTATTATCGAAAATAAAGAATTCAAAAAGGATAAGGTATACATCCAAGCAATGATACTTGTAGAACGTGATAGCCAAAAGGGTATCATGATTGGTAAGCAAGGACAGATGTTAAAAAAGATTGGTTCTTTAGCACGTGAAGATATCGAAAAGTTACTAGGTAAGAAGGTTTTCTTAGAGTTATTTGTTCGTGTAGAAAATGAATGGCGCTCACGAGATGCCCGTATTACAGAATACGGCTATGGTGGAGCAAGTCGCGATGAATGATCGTGTTACTGGGTTTGTATTAAAGCAAAGCGACTATCGTGAAGCGGATGTGATACTTACTGTACTTACAAAAGAGTATGGAAAGTTATCCTTTGTAGCACAGGGTGTACGCAAGATGACTAGCAAGAATGCTGGTTCGATTATGCCTTATACAAAAACAGAAATCTTATTCGATTATAATGAGACTAAGACAATCTTCCGTTTAAAGAATGCACGTTGTAAAGACTACTATCGCTCCATGCATGAGGATATTACAGCTTCTAGTGCAGCAGCGGTTGCGGCTGAACTCATTGACGTATTAACCTTACAAGCAAGTAGTGATATGACAAATAGCGATGAGTATGCATTCTTGGAGATTGTTTTTTCAAAGTTAGACCAGGGATATGATCCAACCCTTGTACTATCATTACTATTTGTAGATATGCTAGACCTTGCAGGGTTACTACCAGATGTAGATGCATGCGTTACTTGTGGTAATACGCATGTCGTTACGGTAAGTCCAAAGGATGGAGGTTTCCTTTGTCAAGAGCACGCAGAAGAACATCACATTCCATTTATGAAGACAGAAGACTTACGCCGCTTTCGTTTGTTATGTAAAGCCGGACTAGAAAAAATCGATATCGTCAACCAGTATATCGAAGGAGATATGAAGGACTTACAGTATTTCATAGACATCTTATATTTTCATGCGGACATTCAATTGAAATCGATGAATTTCTATATGCATTTACACACGATTGTATAGTCGTTTTAACCTCAAGAGAGATTTGGAGAATTTGACTAAATCTCTTTTTCTTTTGGACTTAAGTATTTCATGAGATAGTATAACGACACTTTTTTACGTTGTG
>CALEMV010000136.1 GCA_937910655.1 uncultured Solobacterium sp. | reverse complement strand
AATTGGCTTTGCAATGGAAACAGAAAATTTATTAGAAAATGCCGCAAAGAAATTACAAGAAAAGAATGCAAATTACATTATCGCAAATAGTATCCGTGAACCTGGCGCTGGTTTTGGTGTAGATACAAATATTGTCAAAATTATTTCACCAACAAGTGTAGAAGATTTAGGATTATTATCTAAAGATGAAACAGCGAAAGAAATATTGCGCCATTGCCTAAAGAAGTGAGGACAACTATGTTATTAACAATTGATGTTGGAAATACAAATATTTCCATGGGAATTCTTGATGGAGAAAAGATTGTTGGTCGTTATCGTCTTATGACACAAACGACACGTACTAGTGATGAGTACGGTTTCTTCATCACAACATTCTTAAATACTTTAGAATTAAAAGCATCAGATATAACAGGTATCATCATTTCTTCTGTTGTACCAAAGTTGATGTATTCCTTAACTTCTGCAGTGATTAAATATTTACATCAAAAACCAATGATTGTAACGAATGAGATGCAGATGGATATCAAACTTGATACAGAGGCACCTAGGTCAATTGGTGCAGACCGTATTGTGAACACAACCTATGCATGGAATACGTTTTATCGCTCATGCATTATTGTAGACTTTGGTACTGCAACGACCTATGACTACATTGATCAAAATGGTGTCTTCCGCTATGTTGTAATTCAGCCAGGTTTGGGTATCAGTCTGAATGCATTAACTTCTATGACGGCTAAGTTACCGGAAATTGAGATTGTAAAGCCAAAGTCTGTACTCGGTACCAATACAATTGAAGGTATGCAAGCAGGTGTTGTATATGGCTATATCGGTTCTGTAGAATACATTATTAAGACAATGAAGAAGGAACTCAATGATCCATCATGCATGGTTATTGCGACAGGTGGTTTAGGTAAGATTATCGCAAGTGAAACAGATGAGATTAATGCATACGATGCGGATATAGCATTTAAGGGAATGAAGATTTTATACGATATCAATAAGGGGAAAGACTATGAAAATCTTTGATTTACATGCGGACTTAGCAGAAGCTATCAAACCATTTTACACAGATGGTAAAACATCCATCTTAAAGAAAGATTGGAGTACTCGTTTTAAACAAGGGCAGATTGCATATACTTCTGCAGCTAGTTTCTTTGTAGGAACGGAGAGCTGGCAAGAGATGCAAGATGTTGTTACAAAGGTGAAGAATGATATTACTGCCTCTGGATATAAATTGATCTATACCAAGGATGATTTAGATGATGAGCAACAGGGTACAGCATTCTTAATGACCATTGAGGGAATGTGCGGCATTCGTGAAGATGTAGAAGAGAAGATTCAATGGTTATACGACGAGGGCAATCGAATTGGTTCTCTATGTTGGAATGATCAAAATGCACTTGCGACAGGCAACTCAGGTGATCCTACAAGAGGATTAACAGAACTTGGTAAGCAAGCAATTGCGAAGATGAATGAGTTACATATGATTGTGGATGTATCCCATGCAAATGAGAAGACATTCTGGGATATTCTATCCTGTTCAACGCAACCGGTAATTGCTACCCACTCAAATGCGAAGGGTCGTTGTTTTGTGGAAAGAAACCTTACAGATCAACAGATTCGTGCTATTGCAAGTAAAGATGGCTTAATTGGTATGAATGCATGTTGTTCATTTATTCATACAGAGCAACAAAAACAAGATGCACTACATCTAGCAAAACATGCAAAGTACGTAGCAGATCTTGTTGGAGTAAAACATGTTGCTTGTGGGTTTGACTTCGGTGAGTATTATAACGATGGTGAGGAGCATAATATGTATGGCCCTTCCCAAGCACAGAATTTCATCAAAGCATTGCAGCGTGTAGGATTTACAAGTGAAGAAATCAAAGATATTGCATATCGCAATGTTCTGCGCTTTCTAAGAAAATATATGTAAAAAGAAAAGCTCTTGTGCATTTTGCACAGGAGCTTAATTACTTCCAAAGAATATCTGGATAGATTCCAGCTTCCTTCATTTCAGCAATCTTTTCAACTACAAGTGGCTTATCTTCCTGATATGTTACACCAAACCATTGGTCTTTAGAGGAAAGTACTTTAACAGTGCACTTACCATCCTTAACCATCTGGCCAACTGTTGTAGGAATAACATATTCGCACTTCATTGGGTTAGATTCTAGATTTGCATGAATGAATTCATCAAAGTATACTTCCATGTCATCAAATACCTTAGGTGTAAATCCCCAGAAGTTCATAGATACTAATG
>CALEMV010000135.1 GCA_937910655.1 uncultured Solobacterium sp. | reverse complement strand
GTTGCGGAAACATTATTCGCAGATAACTTTCCAGTTCCAAACTCGATTCATCTTAAAAATGAAGATGGAACAAAAGAAGCTCATGTAGAAATCTATGAAAGAGTCAAAAATGAAGAAGACGATAACATCGTCATTCGTATCACTGCTGATACTTTTAGATTAGCAAAGAGCTTATATGAACAAAAATTACTAAGGCACGTTGATGCCGAAACGAATTTGTGTTCTCGTTACAACCTCAACCCAAATAATATGGGACCACGTACACTGAATATTGGTGCCGTGTCTGGTATTATTGGTAAAAAGGGAATGGATCGACTTGAGGATGGTACAGTTCATAAAGCTCAGCCATCGCAACTTTATTGGTTAAGATATTACCAAAAACTTGCCGCTGGATTTAAGGATTATACGGAAGAATTAAAGCAGGATGAAGATGAATCAAAGATTTCTGCATTCTTCAAAAAACCAACAGTCGAAGAAACATCAGATGATGAAGCCGTTATGCTTTACAGATGGCTGATTCAAGTTGCGAAAGAGACGTTATCGGAAAGTGGTTTTGAAATGAATTTCTATTCTTCTTCATCACCATATACACGCCGACAAGTAACATCTGCACGTAAGTTGTACAATAAGATGTGCAATCTAACAGATGCAACGCTTTTCAATGGATGTATCGATGACTTTATTGCAATTGCAGCACCAAAGGTTGGAAAAAATTTCCAGATCAAGGATTTCCATGTCCAAACGATTCCTCTTACAGAAGAAGAGTTGTTTAAACAGATGGAGGCAAAACTAGATTGGGTAAACAAAATCGTGTCTTCTATGGAAGCATTAGTTTCACAAACACATAGCAAGACAGAAAAATTTGAGAGTCCATTCGGAAATGTCTCTGTACGCAAGGAAACACCTGAAGAGATGGAACAGACGATTAAAGAGTATAAGCTTTCTGGAAAGATTGATGTCGTTGAAGTATACGATATCACACCACATGATCAGGTTGCTCGTTATGAAGAATACCTCAAGAACGGAATGTTTAACAGCGTTGAACATGATCTGTTCCATGGTTCTGCAAACTGTAACTGGGTCAGCATTATTAAGATGGGACTATTATTAAATCCGAATGCACGTATTTGTGGTAAGGCATTTGGTAATGGTTCATATTTTGCTAACAACCCTCTCAAATCTGCTGGATATTGCTCAAGCACATATTCAAGAGATAGAGGTATTGATGGTAATATTTCCATTATGGGCGTTTATCGTGTTGCCACAGGTAATACATACGAACCAAATGGATGCATCGGTGGTGCTCCAGAAAAGATAACAGAATTACTACAGATGTTCAAAGAAAAAGGATATGATTCAACTTGGTATCATGCAGGCGGCGGTGTAGGATTTAGAAATGATGAAATCATTGTCTACAACGAAAGTGCATCATGCTTAAAGAAGTTGATTGTGTTCAAGCTGTCTCTTATACACATCTCCGAGCCCACGAGACTAGGCATGATCTCG
>CALEMV010000134.1 GCA_937910655.1 uncultured Solobacterium sp. | reverse complement strand
TTGTAATTGCGGCACTGGCAGGGCTTGTAGCATATAATGCAGGGGTATTTACCAATAGTGCCGTAGACTTAACACAAGCTACTGGAACGGCTGCTAAAAATCCTCTTATGATTGTTGTTAATGCGATCCCAAACAATATTACTACAGCATTTGGGAATAATGGTGCAGTACTTGCGGTAGTAGTTAGTGCAGCGATGGTAGGTATCTGTATCAATCACTTACAGGATAAAGTTACAGTACTTGTAAAACTATGCGAAGAAATTAACGCAATTATAACGGTATTCCTAGATATTGTTATCAATCACTTTGGACCAATTGCCATCTTCTGCTTAATTGTTAGAACTTGTGCAAGTTATGGTGTAACACACCTACAACCTGCTATCGCTTATGTACTCTTAACGGTATGTATCTTATTACTTGTGCTTGTGACTGGATATGCGTTATTTATTAAATTATCAACTGGTTTAAATCCAATTCCATTTGTTAAGAAGATATTTAAGGTGGCGTTATTTGGATTCTCAACATCTTCCAGTGCCGCAACGCTTCCACTAAACATGAAGACAACTATTGAAGAACTTGGTGTAAATGAGGAAATCGCATCCTTTGTACTGCCACTTGGTATGACAGTTAACATGGATGGTACTGCAATTATGCAGGTTATCGCAACGATCTTTATTGCTGGATGTGCTGGATATCCAATGACATTTACAAGTATTCTTACAATCGGCTTCTTAGCAATCGTTGCATCTGTAGGAACACCAGCAGCACCTGGTGCAGGCGCAGTCATTCTATTTACAATCCTAAGTGGTGTAGGTTTCAACAATGAACTTGCCTTAATGACATATACATTAATTCTCGCAATCAACCGTCCGATTGAGATGCTAGTAACATCTCTCAATGTAGTTGGTGATAGTGCTTGTGCAATCGCCGTTGCAAAGAGTGAAGGAGCATTAGACGTAGAAGCATACGAAAAACTATAATCAGATTTATATATAAAATACAGGAGGAGAACAAAATGAGTAAAGAAGTAATCATCGCATGTGACTTTAACAGCCAGGAAAAAACACTAGAGTTTCTACAACAATTCAAGGATGAAAAACCATATGTCAAGATTGGTATGGAAGTCTTCTATGGTAATGGTCCAGAAATTGTTAGACAAATCAAGCAGCTAGGACATCAAATCTTCCTTGATTTGAAATTACACGATATTCCTAATACGGTTTATCATGCGATGAGCATGCTTGCACAGTTGGATGTTGATATGGTCAACGTTCATGCGGCTGGTACAATCGAAATGATGAAGGCAGCGCGTAAGGCATTAGATGAACACGGTAGTAAGGCAATCTTACTTGCGGTAACACAATTAACCAGTACAACAGAGGAAGATATGCACGAAGAATTACTCATTCCACAAACGATGCAAGAAACAGTTGCTCAATACGCATTAAATGCGAAGAAGGCAGGTTGTGATGGTGTAGTATGTTCTCCATTGGAAGTAGAAATTGTTAAACAGGTATGTGGAGAAGACTTTCAAACGGTAACTCCAGGTATCCGCTTTGCGACAGATAGCAAGGGTGACCAAAAGCGTGTGACTACACCCGCAATTGCACATCAATTGGGTTCTGACTATATCGTTGTAGGAAGATCTATTACAAAAGCAGAGAATCCAGTAGAA
>CALEMV010000133.1 GCA_937910655.1 uncultured Solobacterium sp. | reverse complement strand
GGAATGATGATGCTCAAGTCTGTAGTGAAATTACAGAAAAGTATTGGAATCCAGTAACAGGGATTTGGGTACATATTGAAACGTTGAAAGGTTGATGATATGAAGAAAAAATTAGTCTATGTCGCCCATCCTTATGGGGGCAAGGAAAGCAATCGTAAAAAGATTGATGTGATCATGGGAGACTTGGTTTTAAATGATGCTAGTCATGATTACGTCTCCCCTATACATAACTTTGGATATGTATATCTAACGGGGTCTGAGTATCAAAAAGGTTTAGATATCTGTTTAAGCCTGCTTGGACATTGTGACATTTTAGTATTGTGTCCAGAGTGGGAGTCTAGCCGAGGTTGTAATGGCGAATTTGAATTTGCTAAGAAACATAGTATTTCCACTTTTACGTTAAGTGAATGGAAAGCGTTAAATCGAATTTAATAAAGGAATGCTAGTGAAGATATTGGATGCGTGTTGTGGTAGTAAAATGTTTTGGTTCAATCGGGAATGCAAAGATACTGTATACATGGATAACAGAACAGAAAATACAACTCTTTGTGACGGTAGAAAGTTAATTGTAAAACCTGATATTGTTGCAGATTTCCGCAAGATGCCTTTTGAAGATGAGAGCTTTCACTTAGTAGTGTTTGATCCACCACATTTATTAAAAGTAGGTGATAAATCATTCTTGGCATTGAAATATGGTCGATTAGAACAAACATGGCAAGAGGATATTAAACAAGGGTTATCTGAGTGTTGGCGAGTACTAAAACCAAATGGAACGATGATATTTAAATGGAATGAAGAACAAATAACATTGCCTATGATTAAAGGGTTACTTCCTAGTGAGCCAAAATTTGGTCAACGCAGAGGTAAAACAGTATGGTTAGTATTTTTTAAAGGAGACTAAAAATATGTACAAATTACAAACAAAAGCAATTGAAGCAGCTCGTAAAGTGTTGATTGAAAATTTAGGCTATCAAACTGTTGAACCAGAAGATATGTTCATTGTTTAGTTTTGTAAAACCCTACAAAACTGGAAAGCCATTGTTAGTGGTCGGACTATCGAAGAATTTATCGAAGTAACACACAATGGCGATCGTAATGAAACATATATTGATGTATACTGCAAAACTAAAAATGTGTGTATTAAAGGTGAAAGCGAATTAAAAAAAGCTTATTTTAGCGGTAACCAAAAATGAAAGATAAAGTGTTTGAAACTGTAATAGTTGGAATGTTAGCGTGGAGTTTTGTGTTATTAGTTTGTATAACAATTATGATGTTTTTACCATTGTTTTATAAGTAAAGGATATGGGCGGTGAAATATCCGCCCTATCATAATAGGTGAGTGGATAGAAAATGTTTAGACGATATGAGAAAAGGGTTAATGAAATTCAAGCTGTGCAATATAACGGCACTAACGTTATGGAAATAGTCGATTTTGTTGGTGATGTAATTGGTATTGATTGGTATGAAAACGCATCATTAGAAATCATAACAGATGATGGAAGAATCGAATGTTTTAAAGGTAATTATATTGTTAAAGATCATAAAGGTAAAATTAAAGTTCATGAGGTAAATGAATTCGAAACGACTTATAGAGAGGTAGAAAATTATGATTAGTGATGAACAAGGTAGGGAATGGTTACTTCAAAAGTTATATGATGCTGGATGGCGATATATTGTGGTGAATAATCATAAAGACATGTTTTTATCAATCGAAAATCCGTACGTGTATGATGAATATAAGGTAAAGGTGAGCGATTGTAATATGTGGCTTGTCCCACGTGGATTTAAAGAGGCATTACCTAAACTAAACTCAAATGAGGTTTTAAACATTGCAATGGGATTGAGTATTGTTGATTGGTCTAAAATGCCAGTTGATACACCTATATTAGTTAGCCAAGATAAGGGGGTTTGGAAACCAAGATATTTTGCACGATATACAAATGGAGTTGTGAAAACTTGGTTGTGTGGATGCACATCATGGAGCGTTGATAGTGCCGATGACACGTGCATTTGGAAATATGTAAAACTAGCAGGTGATACCGATGAATGAAATGGTTGTTATAAACATTCTACTAGCGATTTACCTTGTGGTTATTTTTAAAATGTCCTATTACTCTTATCGTGAAGCTGCTGCATTAAAACACTTTATGGTTTCTGATGCATATAAAATGCAATTGCAGAAAATTATTAGATCACAAATACGGGATATGGTGATATGTAGTATTCTGTTTGTTTTAAATATTGTCTGTGTGGTGGTCCTATGATAGAACTTAGTAAAAAAGAATATCGTGAACTGGCATATGAGTATCTACACGAAGCAAGTAAGGCAGCATTGAGGATTAAATCGTTAAAGCGTAATATCCAACGTATTAAAAGCGATATCACATCATTACGTGCAGTAAACTACGGGAAAGAACGAGTAGACGGCGGTGAACCATCAGGAATTGAAGATGATATTAATCGGCTACTAAATATGGAAATGAGGTATAAACGTCAAATCCATGAACTACTGACTAAACGTGATGATGCTTGTCATATGATCGATACATTAACTAATACGGTTGGCTCGATTATCCTCATGCAACAATATATCAATGGTATGTCTGCTAAAGGGGCTTACGCATTTGTGGGATATGGTGAATCGCAAGGAAAAGAATATAAGAATTTGGCTCTTCTTGAATTAGGTTATAAACTCCGCCTTAAATCGGCTTAAATCGGCT
>CALEMV010000132.1 GCA_937910655.1 uncultured Solobacterium sp. | reverse complement strand
CTGCAGCAGAAGTTTATGCAGATATATTAGAACAGATGGGCATCGAAATGTTGATTATTGGAGATGATGTTCTTAGTAAAAGATTCAAGCAGGTTCTAAATATGCAGGAATCTTCTTCAGATACACATGAGAAATATGATAGTTCTTATCTTTTGATGGATGGATTATCAAAAGAGGAAATTATGATTATGAGTGAATCTTTTGATGGGGCAGATGTACCATTTGATGGCATCATGGTTAGTGCAACACAAACGAATCGTGAATGGACGTTAGAAATGATTTTTGAGGAAGCAAAACAAGAAGCTAGAATCATGGAACAGATGTATCATTTACAAATGATGATTGAGTCAACAAATGGCATGGATTTAAATCAATTAGAACCAGAACACGCCGCTATCTTAAAGCGAGCTCTCATGGATTCCTATTTGATGTTAATGAAAGAAGAGTACACTTATGAGCAGATTTCTGCACAAGCACGTATTTTAGAGGAAGCGTTAAAAGGGACAGAACATCTCAAACGAAAGGAGAGTAATCATGGGTAGTATTTGTGTCATTGGTGGTGCGAACATTGATATCGTTGGTTCAAGTATCGATCCATTACAAAATTATGATTCTAATCCTGGTGAGATTTCCATAGCCTATGGAGGAGTAGGCAGAAACATTGCGCAGATTTGTGCACTACTTGGTGAGAATATCAAGTTTGTGACCTGTTTCTCAGGGGATAGCTATGGACAAGCGATGAAAGAAGACTGTAAGAGACTGGGAATGGATGTGTCCATGTCATCGACCGTAGAAGATTTACCAAGTTCGATGTACATTGCGTTATTAGATAATAACCGTGATATGAAACTTGGTATGAGTGATATGAGAATTTTACGTCGTATGGATTCAAAAATGTTACAACCAATCTTAGAAACATTGCATGAAGATGATATCATTATCATAGACTCCAACTTAGATATGGAGAGCATTGAATATATCGCAACACATGCAAAAGCAAGGATTGCGGCAGACCCGGTCAGTGCGCATAAAGCAGCTAGACTAAAGTCTGTATTAAATCACCTAGATATCTTTAAGCCAAATCAGTTTGAAGCATCGGAATTAACTGGTATTTGGATTAAGGACGAAGAAACGGCAAGACAGAGTTTGGATTGGTTTATCGAGCATGGCGTTAAAGAAGTGATTATTTCAATGGCGGATCGTGGTATCTTGCTAGGAACAAAAGAGCATAAGACTTGGTTTACACATCGTCAAATCAATATGGAAAATGCGACTGGTGGAGGGGATTCCTTACTGGGAGCATATGTAGCAAGTCGACTTGCAGGAAAGAGTCCATTAGAGTCAATGAGATTTGGTATTAGTGCGGCTGTTATCAGCATTGAACAAGATGCAGTAAGAAGACGCAATTTAAATACAGTAGAAGTGAATGCAAAAATTTCAGATATGAAGATAGAGGAGAAAACATTATGAAAGTAAGAACAAATGAAGAAGTATCAAAGGCACTAGCAGAACACAAGCCTGTTATCGCTCTAGAATCAACAATTATCTCACATGGTATGCCATACCCACAGAATGTTGAAACAGCATTAAAGGTTGAGGCAATCATCCGTGAACATGGTGGTGTACCTGCAACAGTCGGTATTATTGATGGTGAAGCAGTTGTTGGTATGACACCAGAAGAAATTGAAGAATTTGGCAAGCGTGGATTAAGCATTCCTAAGGTATCTCGTAGAGATATTCCAGTTATCTTAGCAAATAAGAGTTGGGGTGCTTCTACCGTTGCGACAACAATGATTCTTGCAGCAAAGGCTGGCGTTGAGTTCTTTGTGACTGGTGGCATTGGTGGTGTTCACCGTGGTGCAGAAACTACATTTGATATCTCCGCTGACTTAGAAGAATTAGGAAATACAAACGTTACAGTTATTTGTGCAGGCGCTAAGGCTATCTTAGACTTGCCAAAGACATTAGAAATTCTTGAAACAAAGGGTGTTCCGGTATTAGGTTTCCAAACAGATGAACTTCCTGCATTCTATACACGTAAATCAGGGTTAAAGGTTGACCACAAATTAGAAAGCTATGCTGAAGCTGCGCAAATCATTCATGCAAAGAGAGACTTTGGTTTAGATGGTGGTGTATTAATCACAAACCCAATTCCAGAAGAATATTCTATGGACGCAGATGCTATTAACGCAGTGATTGATTCTGCTATCAAGGAAATGGATGAAAAGGGAATTAAAGGAAAAGAATGCACACCATTCTTACTTGCTAAGATTGCAGAAATCACAGGTGGTAAGTCCCTCGAATCTAATATTCAATTAGTATTCAATAACGCAGTTGTTGGTACAGAAGTAGCGAAGGAATACTTTAAGTAAGCTTATGACAGAGATGAAACAGACAGTTTCTGATCCAGTAACCAAAGAAAGTTTTATTAAAGCACTCAGAAGCCTTGGTATTACTGGAAATCAGATTTTGGAAGTACATACACAGATGTCTAGTTTCGGATATGTAATTGGTGGAGCTCGAACAATCGTAGATGGTTTAATGGAATTGTGCGAAAACGGTGGAACGATTCTTATGCCAGCACAAACAGTTGATAACAGTGAGCCAAGTGATTGGGAATATCCAGCGGTTGCACCGACACTCTACAAAGAAATTCGTGAAGCAATCCCAGCTCACGATACAAAGACAAGTGATGTACATTACATGGGATCAGTTGTTGAAAACTTTAGACTTCGAGATGGTGTGATTACTTCCTCACATCCAACATTTTCTTACTCTGCATGGGGTAGATATGCTAGATTGTTATGCAATCACCAATCAACACATTTCCCACTAGCAGATGAATCTCCAACTGCAAGACTTTATGAATTAAAAGGCTATGTACTTTTGATTGGCTGCGATTTTGATTCTGCAACATGCATGCATCTAGCTGAGTACCGCTCTGATTGTCGACCAATTGGCATTCAAGGCGCAAAGGTCAAGACGGCAGAAGGAGATGTGTGGAGAAAATATCTCGATTTACAGTTAGATAGTGATATCTTCCTGAAAGTTGGGCAAATGATGCGAAAGAAAAACATGGTTAGAGAAACCATGTTAGGTGGTTGCAAGATTACGCTATTCTCAGCTGCAAATGCAATTGATGAAGCAATGCGTTATTTTGATAAGACCATGGTATACGATTTATATCGTTAAATCCAATGATGCTGTAGGTATGCTTGTGCAATGTCATAAGCAGCCTGCAGCATTTCATTTTCTTCCTCTTGGCCAAAGCGATTTGTAATAGGAGAATCAATATCAATCTCACCAACGCACTCTCCATTTACAATAATCGGCACACAAAGTTCACTACGACTATCACAATCACAAGCAATGTGTCCTGGAAAAGTTAGCACATTATCAATACGTTGCACACATTTATCACGATAACATTTTCCACAGACACCTTTATCAAAAGGAATCCTTGTACAAGCAGGTTTTCCCTGGAAAGGGCCAAGAACGAGTTGACCTTCTTTTACAAAATAAAACCCAATCCAGTTGATATTTTTGTAATACATTTGAATACAAGCACTGACATTGGAAAGCGCCGCAATCTTATCACTTTCTTCTAAAAAAGCACATATTTGTTTATTTAATATCGTTTTCATGAGAAAATCATAGCATAGGGTTGATTAAAATAAACATGGAATTATAATGAAACAAGAGGGAGGCTATATCTATGGATGATATATCTGGTGAGTGTAACACGGATGTAAAAACGAATAAATGATATAGCCATAAAGGTCCTTTTTTATGATGGCTGTATCAGTCAATCATGAGGGAGGATTTTTTATTATGAACAAGGACTTAGTTTTAGAGTGGATCAAAAGCAACAATTTAAAAGAATTACATGAATATCTAAAGAAGCAAAACGTCGTTGATATTGCGGAGTTTCTCCACGAGTTGGATGATAGTACACTAGCAATCTTCTTTAGAATTTTGGAAAAAGAAGAAGCAGCAAATGTTTTCTCTTATTTAGATAATGAAGAACGCAATCGGTTAATCAAAACATTTAACAATACCGAGATTGTAAACGTGATCAATGAACTATATTCAGATGACGCAATTGATTTCCTATCTGATATGCCAGCAAATCTAGTTACACAGCTATTAGATAAAGTTGATGATGATGTTCGCAAAGATATCAATCACTTATTGAAGTATAAGGATGATACTGCAGGAAGTATCATGACGGTTGAATTCATTGAGTTTACAAAAGAGATGACAGTTGCGGATGCACTAGCTAAAATCAAGCGCGTTGGTATCGATAGTGAGACGGTGTATACCTGCTATGTAGTAGAAAGCCGTAAACTAATTGGTATCGTCAGTGCGAGGAGCTTAATGTTAAGTGACTCTGATGTGCTTATCCAGGACATCATGAAAACAGAATTCATCTATGCATATACAGGGGATGATAAAGAAGACATCGCTAAAAAGATGAAGAAGTATGACTTGATTGCCTTACCGGTATTGGATGTTGAAGACTGCATTGTTGGTATTGTAACATTTGACGATGCGATTGATGTCTTAACAGAAGAGACAACAGAAGACATGCAGAAGATGGCTGCGATTGTGGCAAATGATAAGCCATACCTAACAACATCTGTGTGGGAACATGCACGTAGTAGAATTGTTTGGCTATTAATCTTGATGTTTTCAGCAACACTAACAGGTAGTATCATTTCTAACTATGAACACGCCTTTGAAGTGATGCCGGTACTGGTATCCTTTATTCCTATGCTAATGGACACGGGTGGAAACTGTGGTTCTCAGAGTTCAACTTTGATTATCCGTGGTCTAGCAATTGATGAAATTAAGTTCAGCGATTTCTTCAAGGTAGTTTTCAAAGAATTTAGAATTTCTATTGTTGTGGGCATTATGCTAGGTATCGCAAACGGTATTAGAATTGTGTTGTTAAACCATGATGTATATCTAGCGTTTGTTGTTTCAGCTTCAATTGTTGTAACAGTTATGATTTCCAAGTTCGTAGGATGTGTATTACCGATTGTTGCAAAGAGATTAAAGATGGACCCAGCAATTATGGCTGCACCATTAATTACAACTATCGTAGATACACTTGCAATTATGGTGTATTTCTCAATCGCATCACAAATTTTCAACTTATAAAAGTTTTGGACCTTCATCACCATGAAGGTTTTTTGTTAAATGTATGTATAAAGGTGGAGTGTGATAATCGATGAACTTGCTTGCGAAAAATGAAATCAGTTGTAGAATGAATAACAGACGACAGGAGATTTTCATGTATCCAACAGTAGGTTCATCAGTTCACATTCAAAGTTTTAAACACGACGGAAGTTTACATCGCACATGGTGTAAGGGTTTTGTTCTTGAAGCAGATGAGGATAGAATCGTTGCGGTTACAGATCATGCTTGGGTGATTGAGGCTGATAATCGTAAGTGGTTAACACGTGAGCCGGCTGTTTGTTTCTTCTATAGAAAGAAATGGTATAACGTTATCTCCATGATTCGTCATAGTGGTATCTACTATTATTGTAACTTGGCGTCCCCAACAATATATGATGGTGAAGCAATCAAGAATATTGATTATGATTTGGATGTAAAGCTCTATCCAGATCGTACATATCAGGTTCTTGATGAAAACGAATATTTCGAACATGCAAAGAAGATGAATTATTCAGATGATGTTATGGATATCGTTGAAGCACAATTGGATAAGTTAATTATGGATATGGAAGAGGAGAAAGAACCGTTTAATAAAGAGTGCATTGATAAGTATTATCAGCTTTATTTAAAGATGAGCTCAAGCCAGAATCTTGAGAATGAATAAGGTTTAAATTAGCTTAGACAAACTTTTCTAAAATTTTTCTCAAAAAGTTTATAAAAGTAATTGACACCAGGATAGATACTTGGTATATTAATACAGCACTCTTCGGAAGGAGAGATGC
>CALEMV010000131.1 GCA_937910655.1 uncultured Solobacterium sp. | reverse complement strand
CAAGATAGAGTATTTTCATTACGCTATTATTGGCATGGGTTACCAGAAATTTTGTATTATCAGATTCCTGCAAAAATCATTCTTTTTATGATGGTTTCCTTTGTGGAAGGAATTCTTGGTTCTATCATGAACCTAACGGGTATCTACTCTGTAAGTAGTGGGGAACTTCCATCATTACTACGTAGCTGGTATGGCTGGGCTGTTTTAATTGCTTTATCAATATTATTTACGATATATATGGCACTTGATATTATCATACTGATTTTATTAAGTCGTAATATTCTATATAATCAAAAGAAAAAGATGAAGGAAATCATCTCTACTGCAGTGCGTATATCTCGAAAGTTCATTAACTTTAGGGGTTGTCTAGTTGGAATGTATTTTGCAGTTATTATTCCACTGAATACCGCAATGATAGGTTTGCATCTAACAAAACATGCAGTACCACAGTTTATTTATTCTGTTATTCGTTCAAATCACGTATATATGCTTGCATATGTTATTTTAGTATTACTTTTAGACTTTGTTGGAATGATTCATATATTTACTTTCCATGGAGTTCTTTTTGATAACTATTCGCTAGCTACATCTATGCATGAATCAAGAAATTTGTTTTTCAAAAACTGGAAGAGTATTGTTTTATCGTATTTAAAATTCTTTGGTATGTTCTTAGTGATACTTGTAGTAGGGGTAGTGAGTATTATTGTTATACCGTACTATGTATCACATTGGATTATGCATGCAAAATTCTGGTATCACTATCTGATTATTATGGTAGTGATTATGGGACTTATTTTCATCTTCTTATTTACAATGATATTTATTCAAGCACAAGCAATGTGTATCACTCGTGTCTATGACGAATGCACACTTGCAGGATATCAAGAAGAGAAGTTTACTACACCAGTTCTATTCCAAAAGAGTTTCCGCTTTGTTATATCGATAAGTCTTTTGGCATCACTCATACTTGGGTATGGTGGTGCGATGATATTTGATGATTTATTTCCTAAAGAATATACGACTGATGTGATTGCGCACCGTGGTGGCGGAGATTTATCGACAGAAAACACAGTAGAGTCAATTCGTGCTGCGATAGAGGCTGGTGCCTCTGCATCCGAAATCGATGTTCAAAGAACTGCAGATGGTCATTATGTTATCTTTCACGATAATACGCTAAAACGTTTATGTAATGATCCCCGTACAGTACAAGAGCTCACGCTTGAGGAGATTAAGAGACTCAGAATTACAGCCCCTGATGGTCATCAGGTGAGAATCGCAACATTAGAAGAGATACTAAATACTGCAAAAGATGAAATTAAACTCTATATCGAATTAAAGGGTAAAAGTGCAGGAATGCAGATGGCAAATGATGTCTATCAAATGCTTGTCGAAAGAGATATGGTCAATCAAGTACGAATCATTAGTTTGAATGCAAACCTGATTACACAAGTAGAACGAACCTATCCGGATGTAGAGACAGAGTATCTCTGCTTTATTGCCTATGGAGAAATTGAGTCGATGGAAGTAGATGCGGTTGGTTTAGAAGAAGAATTAGCTACTACACAAAGAATTGATAACCTGCATGAAGCAGGGAAGAAAGTTGATGTATGGACTGTAAATTCCTTTGGATCAATCATACGATTTATGGTATCAGATGTAGATGGTATTATCACTGATAGCGTTCAACTGGCATTGAATATTAGAGATGGAAAGAGTGATTTACCTGACTTTACAAGGTTGTTACGAATTTTCTTCCCGCAATTCTAATATGCATGCATGTATTCATGTGTGATATGAGTTTGAATAATTTATAATGTATTAATTTTCTTATAATCAACAATGATGTATAATAAAACCACTGTAAAG
>CALEMV010000130.1 GCA_937910655.1 uncultured Solobacterium sp. | reverse complement strand
TGCAGTGACTGCAGAAAGATCCTGGGTAACCATCGCACGATTGAAGTAAGTTCCACCATGAGATTGTTGACCAACAAAAGCGTGGCCAGCAATGCCTTCTAAGCCAATAATAACACCCGCATGTTGAATCGTATCATCCTCATATAGTAAGCGACATCCAACTGCACCTACATCCTCTCTTTGTGCATACCCCATTAGTTCCTGTAAGGAATCTGGCTCTATTAGCTCTACATCATTATTCATGAATAGATAATATCCACCCGTCGCATACTGTACTCCAAAATTATTAATCTTGGAGTAGTTAAACTCACCATTATATTTTACAACCTTTACTTGTGGGTATTCTTTCTGAATCTTTTCGTAATACACCCATGTCTTCTCTTCTGTAGAATTATTCTCTATGACAATAAACTCTAGATTTGGCCATGTACCTTTCTCCATCATAGAACGGATTGCCTTATCTAGGTCTTCCGTATGGTCTTTATTTGGAATGATAACTGAAATAAGTGGGTACTCTTCAAAGGCAAAAATCGTATGATAGATTCCCAAGCTCTCTCCATTGACTACGTCTTTGATTTTGATGTTTGGTAACACTCTTGCATAATGTGCCTTGATTGCCTCCGCTCCTGCCTTGAATGCATACATCTTAGATTCTGGGTTAGCAGCCGTGGAATTGATATGTGTCCTCCAATGATACAAAATCTTCGATACATGTCCTACTTTACGAGAGTTTTCGCTCATTCTTAAAATAAAGTCATAGTCCTGTGCTCCATCAAATTGGCTATTGAACTTGCCCACACGATCCACTAATTCTTTTCTTACACCATACAGATGACAAATATAGTTGTTGGATCTTAACATATCGATATTGAAGTCTGGCTTGAAATGTGGTTCAAACAATTTCTTGCCCGTTTCATCAATCTTATCTTCATCCGAATAGATAGAATCTATCTCCGGATCTTTTGTAATTCTATCCGCAAATTCATATAGTGCATTAGGCACCAGTAAATCATCATGGTCACACAGTACAATCCAATCCCCTGTTGCCATTTCCAGTGCTTTATTTGTATTGCCAGATATCCCTAGGTTTTCTCCTATAAAGTGATAACAGATACGTTCATCTTTGAATCCTTCAACAAGTCCCTTCAATTCATCTGTTGGGCTACCATCCGCAAAACACAATTCCCAATTTAAATAGGTCTGTGCTTGTATCGAGGATACAAGTTCCTTTAAGAAATTATCTGGTGTCTTAAACAACGGAACAATGATAGAAAACTTTGGAGCGTCTGATGCCCATTTCTTTTCCCGTTGTAAAGACAATTCCTTCTTCGTCGCTTGGGTCTTTTTGTACCACTCCATATAAGTTATCTTTTGATATGTTCTCATTCTCTTACGAAGAATCTCAAAAATAGAACGGTCACCAATGAGATTTTTGAAGATTCGTTTAGCAAGAATATACTTTGAATCAATCTTCTTTGTAACGATGGATTTTCCGTCAGTGATACTCAAAATATATTTTTTCTTTTTTTCAAAAGGAAACCGCAGCTTGAATCCATAGTGATTTTCTTCTGTACTATTTGTTTTTAATTCGCCAACATCACCTCGATGATATCTACGTAAAACGTAATTTACCACTGTCCCATCTTCTTCGCAAAATTGAAATGATAGTTCAGTATTTGGTCTTTTGCCAATTGCCCAACCAACAATTTCGATATCCTTATAAACACTATATGCAATTTCCACACGGAATTTTATACTCATTTTTACCTCTCAATAATTAAGCATAACAATTATCACATAAATGATAATAAAGTTCTATTCACAATCTCTTTAGGTCGTAATTCGTATTTGTAATCGTTAGATTTGAATTATAATATGGATCTCCATCTTCAAAAAGTTGTTTCCACTTTTTGTTGAAATTAGATAACTCTTCCATATATCTAGCTCGTTGTTCTGGTGTCTGATCTAAGCCTCTAGATTTAGACTCATAGTGATGAAAACATCCATACGCCGCATACACTACTAGATAGCCTGCTTGTCTAATCTTTAAGCAGAAGTCTATGTCATTAAAAGCTACCGCAAAATCCTCCCCAAATCCCGCTACCTTTTCATATACTTCTTTTCTCACCAACATCACCGCTGCAGTGACTGCAGAAAGATCCTGGGTAACCATCGCACGATTGAAGTAAGTTCCA
>CALEMV010000129.1 GCA_937910655.1 uncultured Solobacterium sp. | reverse complement strand
TTATTACTGTTTTTGTTAGGAAATTTCCCTGATAAGGCGCCATATTAAAAGGTATCTACATTCATAGTGGATACCTTTTTTCGTCTCTAAAAGTAACTCGTGATGGATAGGTTTTAAAGTAAAATATATAAGGGTAATATGCTTGTAAAATACATAATGTTAATTACAATAATCAATTATTAAGAATTGATTAAGAAATACTTAAGATGCAAATATGTTAGTTGAGTAAATATGTAGAATCCGATACCTTATGGACAGGATGCCAAAGTATCGGATTTTTTATTGTGGTTAACCGAATTTGTGCAAACTGGGAGGAAGCGAATGAAAATTATCAAAAGATTTTTTGCATTACTAGTAGCTCTTACATTTATGTTAGGGTTATTCTCAACAAATTATAATGTTCATGCTGATACACAAAAAGACGGCTATAACATTACAATCTCAAATGTAGCAGTTTCACCAAATCCGGTGAATGTCGGTGCACTTGCATCTCTAAAGTTTGACTTCAGTGTCTATACTTTGGCACAGAATGCAATGAAGGTGGGAGATACAGTAACGCTGTCTACAAACATTGGTTCAATGTTTGGTAATCTTCCAATTACAGATTTACCATTGCTTGCACCAAATGGAGAACAGATTGCAACTGCAACAATCACTGAAACAGAAATTAAGTTAACTGTTATTTCAGAATTCCCAGTAGATAAGAACTTCTTCTCAGGAAGTGTATATACTGGTGGTCGTTTAAAGGCTTTAGAAAATGGAGCAGCAGTAGGTGCTCCAGTTACAAAGCAATTAACAATCGAAGATAGCAATACAAACGTAACATTTAATGTTCCAAATCCAGCGCCAAGTACAGGTACTGGCGGTGGCACTCCAGATCCAAGTGCTAGAACTATTAACAATCGTATGCTTGAAAAGCAGGGTTGGACTTCTGGCTATGATACAGCCCATATTAAGTTAATTTCAAACCAAATTAGCTCATTACGCTTATTCAATACTTATAACACGATTGATAGTTCATTTGGTACATATACAGAACAAACAAACTTAATGGTTGTGGATAAAATTCCTCATGATGGTGTTATTGATGAAAGCACAGTAACATTCACTGCAGTTCGTTATAACTGGATGGAAGTTCCTGCTGCTGGAAATGCACACTATGCTCAAGCAACTCCAGGTACAGTAATGCCAATTGAATCTGGAAGTAACTGGATTCCTGTAAAACAGTATTTTACACAGATTTATCAGTCTGGTTCAGATACATATGATTCTTTCTATGCAAAAGTGAAGGCACAGAAGTTAAGCTATGGTATCTTTAGAGATCCAGCAACTGGTGGCGATACATTCATCGCAAATATGTCTAATGATTCATTGAAGTATACAGATTTAGAACCAAACTTAGCAGGTATCGCTAAGATTAAAGATATCTATGGTGTAAATGGACCATCAAACGGTAATATCGTTACATTCTTCGCTGAGTTTGATACACATTATCCAAGTATCACAGGTCTAGAGAATGTTACAAATACAGGTGAAGTGAAGTCTGATCAAGGAACAGATACAGCTTCTGTATCTTATACAATCGATAAGGCAAACGGTACAGCATCTGTAGCATCTGGTACAGTTATTGTGAAGCTTGTTGATGGAAATGATGACACAACATTGATTCCTAATGCTGAGTTCAAGATTCAAAGAAAGATTAACAATACATGGGTTGACTACTTCATTAGAGGACGTAAGGCTAGTGCTACAACTAATGCAAGTGGTATCGCTACATTCTCTGGTTTATCTATTGGGGATTATCGTTTAGTACAAGTAAGCAGCCAAGGTGATTACACATTTAACAACAAAGAATTTAAGTCTAATCCAACTTACGGTACTGCAGGTACATTAGGAGCTACAACAGGTGAGTTCAGCATTACAAGTGCAACACAACCTGGTTTTGCAACTATTGTTCCTAACTATCTATCTGTATCTAAGAAGATTACAGGTTCTAAGAAATATGTAGATCAGGATGAAAATGAAATTTCAATTCCTGAAAATACATTTAAGACAGTTCTAGCACAGTTACCTGGTGAAAACTATGATGGTGTAACAATGCCAACTTCATTAACAGCTGATATTCAGGTTTCTCCAAGTGGAGAAGGATTCTTCGAATTTGAAGAAATTAAGTTCACAAAACCTGGAACATTCAAGTTCAGCGTGAAGGAAGATGTAACAAATCCACTTGAAGGTGTAACTTACGATACTTCTGAAAAGACAGTAACAATTACAGTTACAAAGGCAAATGGCGAATTAAAGGCTGAAGTTGACAGTGAACCAAGCTTTAAGAATGTATTTAACTATACATATGCAAACTTCAAAGTGAAGAAGACTCTCACAGGTGATACACCAACAAATGCTGGTGAATTCAAGTTTGAATTAACAGCAGTAAGTACAACAGCAAATGTAGCTGAAGTGCCAATGCCTGCTGGGTCTAATGCAGATAAGAAGGAAGTGTCTGTAAATGGAGCTGGTGAAGTTGAATTTGGCAAGATTCAGTATGAAGCTGTAGGCAAGTATGTTTATAAGGTTGTAGAAGTAAATACAAATTTGGCAAACTATACATACGATCAAACAGAATATACAGTTACTGTTGATGTAACAACAGATGCAGATAATAAATTGGTTTCTACATATGAAATCAAGAAGGGTACAGAAGTAGTTACTGATCTTGAATTTACAAACAAGTATGAAACTCCTGTAGCACCAGTTGCTCCAGTAACACCTGCAAGTCCTAAGACTGGTGATAGCACAACAAATATGATGTTCATGTTTGGCATGCTAGCAGTTTCTGTGGCATTAATGTTAGTGGCTGCAGGTTACAAGAAAGAATTACGTTAATAAAATTTATATTCATACATGCATGTTATATGCATGTATGAACTGAATTGGCAACAAGAAAAGGATGTACTTCAAGTACATCCTTTATTTATGACTAATCCATTTTAATTCGTATTCACCAGTACACTCTAGTACTCCACCATCGCTGAGGTCGATTACTTCTTCGTTTTCGTAGTAGTCTTTCACTCTACCTAGTGAATCTTTCATGTGAAGACCTGCATCACGAATCGCAGTAACAACATATTTGCCAGGACGCAAGCTCTTTGGAATATCGTATACACCAGGTGTAATACGAATTAGATTATCGTCTGACATATAGATTAAGTGAGTATCCTTATTGTTTCTAGCTGCGTTTAATTTCTGGTAAAAGCGTTCACGCATAAAAATTAAATCGGAATTTTCCAGCATATATGTATAGCGTGCAGTTGGGGTAACAATATTAATACGATCTGTAT
>CALEMV010000128.1 GCA_937910655.1 uncultured Solobacterium sp. | reverse complement strand
AGAAGGTTTAGAAAGCATCTTAGCTTATGATCTTGATAAGATGCATATTATTCTGTTACTAACAAAACAAGCCTCCCGTAAAAAGGGGTATGCAACAGCACTGTTAAATCGATTGAAAAAAGAGGCAGATGAGAATCGTCTTTCAAAGATTACCGCTAACGTTGTGGATTCAGCAGCGGACTTCTATCATCACTATGGATTTGAGAATGTTGGAACATCTACAGAAGCAGGTGGAATGAACTACACACCAATGGAATATCTTGTGGGTAGAGAATGGCTGGGTAAAACTGTAACAGTCATTATCGATCATGCATATGGAAGCTTCCATCCACATATCGCAGATTTAACGTATCCTGTAAATACAGGCTATGTTGAAGAACTATTCCAGAAGAACGGAGAGTTCCAAGATGCTTATGTCATTGGTCCAAAAGAGCCTTTAGATACATTCAATGGAGTTGTGAGTGGGATTATCTACCACAAGGATGATCACCGTTCGTATTTCATCGTCACTCGCGTTACAGAAAATATTGATGAAAACGAAATCATTCAAGCTGTTGGCTTTGAACAACAGTTCTATGAGACAAGAATCCTATGGAAATAACAAAGCAACAGTTTGCTAAACATCTTCTGATTGAAATTGCTGGTTTGATTCTTGTAGCGATAGGCGCTGCTGGAATTATGAAGGTGGCGTTAGGGACAGGGGCTTATGATGCCTTGGCACTTAGTATTAGTTCAATCACCGCAATTGAGGTAGGGACAGTTGGATTAATTGGTAACTGTATCTGTATTGCTATACAAATACTAATGTTACGAAAGAAATATCGTCTGATGTTTCTGTTACAGATTCCAGTATCATTCCTGATGGGAATCACTATTAATTATTTTTACTACACAGTATTTGCAGGAATGAATTCAGATTCCTATATGATACGTATGATTTTATTGTTTGTATTTATCATCATTTGTTCATTTGGGGATGCAATAATGACTGCCAGTGGAATGATAGGACTGCCAGTAGAAAGTACATGCATGATTTTTGCGAAGAACTTAAAGATGGAGTTTGGTAAAGTACGACAGCTAGCAGATGTAGTCTTTATCATATTGTTATTCATTTGTTGGTTTTTCTTCCATGCAATATTCCCAATGCGTGAAGGAACAATTATCTTAGCCTTCACTTTTGGGCCACTACTCGGCTACTTTACAAAGAAACTACAACCAGTCATCCACAAATGTGTATATCAAACAGCAAACTAGCTCAGTCAATATTGACTGAGTTTTTTCTTGTTTACCTATTGACTAAAATATATAGACTGTATATATTGTATATATACAGATAGGTTGGAGGTTGATAATTATGAAACTAATTATTGACAACAGGAGTGGACAACCGATTTACGACCAGATTTATAATCAATTACGAGATCAAATCATTAATGGTACCTTAGCAGAAGATGAAAGTTTACCTTCTATTCGTACACTTGCTAAAGATCTACGTATCAGTGTCATTACCACAAAACGTTCATATGAAGAACTGGAGCGAGAAGGTTATATCTATACCATTCCAGGCAAAGGAAGTTTTGTGGCAGGGAAGAATGTCCAACTCATTCAAGAACAAAATCTTCGTATCATTGAAGAACATCTAGCAGAAATCAAAAAACTATCCGTATCTTGTAATTTATCACAAGAGGAAGTAGCCAAAATGATGAAAGTCATTTGGGATGAAAATGAATAATTGGGGGAAATCGTTATGAATGCAATTGAAGTAAAGGATATTACAAAAAAGTATGATAACTTTCGTTTGAATCATGTGTCTTTGCAGATTCCTGAAGGAACAATCTATGGCTTGATTGGTGAAAATGGTGCAGGTAAAACAACACTTATCAACTGTATCCTAGGACTTGTACAACCAAACTATGGGGATGTTGTAGTACTAGGAAGTAATAATTTCATCAATGAAATAGAACTCAAAGACCAGTTAGGTTTTGTGATTAATGATATGGGCATTCCTAATATCCTGACAGTAGATAAGATTGAAGAAATCTTTAGTAAAATCTATAAACATTGGGAGCATGAATAATTTGTAAAACTATTAAAACAGTTTGAAATTGATGAAGAAGCAAAGTATGAGACGCTATCATTAGGTAACAAAATGCGTATCGCAATTGCGATTGCGTTAAGTCATAATGCAAAGCTATTAGTATTAGATGAACCAATGAATGCATTAGACCCAGCAATTCGTGCGGAGGTTGTAGAACTTCTCATTGAATATACACGTCAAGAAGATCATACAATTCTTATCTCTTCCCACATCGTTACAGATCTTGAAAAGATGTGTGATTACATTGGATTCATGCATGCAGGTGAATTAATAATTAATGATGAGAAAGATAATATCTTATCGAACTATGGAATATTGAACATAGAACCAGAAGAAATCACGA
>CALEMV010000127.1 GCA_937910655.1 uncultured Solobacterium sp. | reverse complement strand
CCGCTAGATCAATCAACATTGAATATGAGTGACTTTGTAATTTCGAGTACACAAAGTGAAGAAGAACGTAGTCATAAGCTTCATGAAATTTTAGATTCCATTCAGAATGAAGTCTATCGTAAGTTAGTAAAGGGAATGTTAATCCATTCTGGAAGAAAGTTTATTGAATATCCAGCAGCTTCGCAAATTCATCATAATTATTTAGGAGGTCTCAGTGAGCATTCTATAAGTATGGTTGAAGTGTGCCAGATGCTATGTAAACACTACCCACAATTAGACTATGATTTACTTGTTTCTGGGGCATTAATACATGATATTGGTAAGACAGCAGAGATGAGTGGAGCGATTGCGACGGAATATACATTAGAAGGAAAACTAGAAGGACATATTTCCATTGCGAATGGTTGGTTAACAGAGGTTGCCGCAAAGGAACATCTAGAAGATTGTGAAGAGACAATCATGTTACATCATATGATTCTCTCACATCATGGAAAGATGGAGTTTGGATCGCCAGTATTACCTAAACTACAAGAAGCTGAAGTTTTATATTTGGTAGATAATTTAGATGCACGTTTAAATATGTTAAGCCAGGCTTTCTCATCGATCAAGCCAGGGACATGGACACCAAAACTATTTGCATTAGAGAATCGTCAATTCTATAAACCGAAAGGAAAGGAATAAACATGGATTTACGTTTAGTAGCAGTTCAAATTGTTCGTAAAGCATTAACTGCAGTAGGACGTGGTGGTTCCTTGCCAGGACGATTAGCACTAAAAATGGATTCTCATTTCATTGAGAAATTTCATATGCCTAAACATGTGATTCTTGTGACAGGGACAAACGGTAAGACAACTACATCAAACCTTATTGCAAAATCAATCATGCAAGCAGGTTTAAAGGTGATTAACAATAGTCGTGGTGATAACTTAAATGTTGGAATCGCTACATTACTAGCAGGTAACTCTGATGCAAATTTCAATGTACAAGCTGATGTAGCTGTTATTGAAGTTGATGAGTTAACATTATATCGTCAATTTAAAGCACTAAGACCAACAGCACTTGTAGTGAATAACTTCTTCCGCGATCAATTAGATCGTGCAGGAGAGATGGAAACGATTATTCGAAAGATAGAAGAAGTCACAGAAGACTTTGAAGGTGATCTTATCATGAACGGGGATGATCCTAACGTCGTTCGTATTGCCAATCATGCAAAGAAAGCCAAGGTACATTTCTTCTCTGTTGGTGAAAATGATGTATCACAAAAGACTACCAACGAAGCTAGTGAAGGCAAGTTTTGTCCAAACTGTGGTTCACGTTTAGTTTATGACTACTATCAGTATTCCCACATAGGAAGATTTGTATGTCCATCTTGCCAATTTGGTAAGATTTCCCCATACACCTACGTTTCAGGAATTGATTATCAAAACCAAACTTTTACAGTTGATGGTATAAAGTATCATTCCTTTATGAATACGATTTATGCAATCTATAACTGTGCTGTTGTATTAACAGTGATGCGTTTATTAGATTTAGATTTGCAAGCAGCAAATACTGTATTTAAAACCTTCTCAATGAAGGAAGGTCGTAATGAAGTATTCGCACTGAATAAACCATCTGTATTAAATCTGATGAAGAATCCAACTGGTGCTAATGAAGTAATGAAGTATATCGTTAGCCAAGAAGGTGAGAAGAATATCGCTATTTTCTTGAATGATAATGACCAAGAT
>CALEMV010000126.1 GCA_937910655.1 uncultured Solobacterium sp. | reverse complement strand
AATTGCTTGTTGTAGTTGGTGGTCCTTTGTTTCATCTACTTTTGTTATCTTTGCTTTCGCGGTTGGTGGTGTGAATAAATCTAGTTGCGTAGCTTCTATACGCTTCTTAGCATCTTCCTCACTGATGATACTCATAAATGCGATTGTTATCTTACGCACCAACAATCTTGCATCAACAATCTTATCAAATAGCCGTTCTACAGCTTCCATAATCTCTTTCGAGAATGAAGTATGATGTGACAAATTCATAGTGCCATTTGTTGGTTTTGGAACCTCTCTTCCATACCAGTCTAGTGCTTTTTGAATATCCATCGATACTTCACAATCCTTTAAACTTTCCGCATCGTAACTAATGTATAGACCAACTTGTTTGGGAGTCATCTTCTTCGCAACCAAATCCAAAATCCATTGTTCTGTCATTTCCTTTGCGACCAGTTTTGCTTTCGAAAACGTATATCCAGACATCAATACTTGTCCTGAACTAAAACTATGATTGCTTGGTTGATAATGCTTAATTGCATGCATGGTGCAAGTTTCACATCCCCATGCATGATCAATCAGTAATTCTGCATTTATTCCAAATAGTTTATATAACAATTCTTCATTTAAATACTCGCTTTCCTTACCAATCGAACATCTTGCGATATCCCCCATGGTATACATCCCATGTTGTGCAAGCTTGCGGACATAACCTCTACCCACTCGCCAAAAATCAGTTAATGGTTGATGGTCCCACAAAAGCTTTCGATATTTGATTTCATCTAGTTCACCGATACGAACACCATATTGATCTGCTGGAAGATGTTTTGCGATGATATCCATCGCAACTTTCGCAAGATATAAGTTTGATCCAATGCCAGCAGTTGCTGTAATTCCTGTCTCTTCATAGACAGCTGATATCATCATTCTCGCTAGTTCCTCTGCTGTCTTATGATATGTACGCAAATATCCCGTCACATCCATCATCACTTCATCAATCGAATATACATGGATATCCTCAGCAGCAATATAACGCAAGTAAATATTATAAATAT
>CALEMV010000125.1 GCA_937910655.1 uncultured Solobacterium sp. | reverse complement strand
ATTGTACAGATGGGGCTTTTTATGGATGCAGATGGAATTCCACTCACCTTCTCCCTCTTTAACGGAAATGAGAATGAACAACCTTCAATGAAACCATTAGAGAAAAAGAGATTTAGAATTTCTTCTAAATCTCATAATCGATACAAGAACGTGCTTGAATTTTA
Organism: uncultured Solobacterium sp.; assembly: GCA_937910655.1. Lineage (GTDB taxonomy): Bacteria > Bacillota_I > Bacilli_A > Erysipelotrichales > Erysipelotrichaceae > Bulleidia. The sequence continues at coordinate 1,094 of CALEMV010000125.1, read as the reverse complement.
TCTTTTAATAAAGCTTTTAACTTTAAATGTTCTGGGTGAATTTGATACGCATTTAATGCCTCAAAGGATACAAAGTCAAACACTAAGGCAAAATCATAATTTGTTGGATCTGCATCCTTGTGATTGCATACTACTTCACCACTAGCCACTTCTTTTAAACTAGTAAGTGTTTTAGCAAGAGTTACTGCCTCTTTTAAACTTTCTTCATGATTTAAAGCCTGAAGTTTAAACATTACAATATGTCGAATCATATATCATTACTCCAAATTTAGATGGTAACGTAGGATATATACGTTAGCCGCAAAGAATATAACATTCATAATAATCGAATAGATTAATGTCATTGTTTGATAACTCATATGGTTAAGAGCATTCATAACCTGCACTGCACCAAATGTCACTACAAAGATAGAAGGAACTTGGAATAGAGATGGAACCACAATACCTAGGATAATAAATGTAGCGATACCAACAAGTAAACGATGTTCTGGGAATAAGTTACCAACTGAATAACATAGATAAATCAGTAATAAGAACTGTGAAGCTGAGAATAAATACGTTGCACATAACTCTATAAATCCTAAATCTAATATAATCTTTACTGCACGAAGTAGCCAATCAAAATTTAAATATAGACTGCGAATAAAATCGATAAATTGACCTGTACCGATAATCATACCAACTAGGCATGCTAGCTGTGCGAGTACAAATAGTACAACATAGATCATATATGTAATAACCTTACTTAATACAAGCTGCCAAGTGGTTACTGGTAATGTATGCATCAAATATCCCTGTCCAGATAATAGATTCTTGTGGAAACGCTGTACAGAAGACCCAAAGATCATCATAAATGTCGCAAATACAATTCCTACTACCATCAAAACCAAAATGAACGAAACTGTCGAAGAGTTACTTGTGTAGAATGGATCATATGCCAATCTATCTGACATGATTTTAAGATTGGTGTTCACTGATACGCCTAGTACGATGGATAATAAGAATTCAGCGCCAATCAAGATTAGAAATAATTTATACGTTGATTTAAACTCAAAATGAATTAATTTAGCTAGCATGCGAATACCTCTCTAAAT
>CALEMV010000124.1 GCA_937910655.1 uncultured Solobacterium sp. | reverse complement strand
ACAGTTGGTAATACAGATGTAAGCTTTATGGATGTAGATTCAAGTATCGATACACTTACAAATTCTACAAACACCTATAAAATTAAAGTGACCGCTCCTGGAGATAAGGTTTACGAAGTGAAGGGTAAAGATATCTCACTCAGCCTTGCAAGTGATGCAAAGGCATCTGTAGAAAAGGAAATCAAATCACAGAATGTATTTACTTGGCCACTCTCTTTGATTCAACCTGAACACAAAGAGATTAAAGTAGAATACAGTGAATCAAAGCTACAAAAACAATTAGAAGAATTGTTGTCATTAACAAAAGATCCTGTAAACGCAACAATCTCAATTCACGATGATACATACAAAGTTGTTGAAGCGAAGTATGGTGCAGATACAGCTGCAGTACAAAAGGAAATTGATGAGGCCATCAATAACCAAACCTACCAATTAACACTGAATAAAGACAACTTCACAGCACCAGAAATCACATCAGAATCTGAGCAGATTACAAATGCTGTAAAGAAGATTGAAAACTACTTAAAGAGTACAGTATCCTACACAATTGGTTCTTCCAAGAAAGTTATGGATAAGGCTTCTGTACTAAAAGTATTAAGTATCTCTGATACATACGATGTGACCGTTGACGATGCTAAGTTACAAGCATATGTAGAAGAACTAGCCGCAAACTTTAATACCTACGGTAAAGTTCGTACATTTAGAACACAGGCTGGTGATGATATTCAAATTGGTGGTGGTGACTACGGTTATATTCTAGATAAGGATTCAGAATTCAATCAGTTAAAGTCTGATCTTGAATCTGGCATGATGGTCGAAAGACAACCAATGTGGTCCCAAACAGCACAGGGTACTTTAGAAAATGATATCGGTGATACATATGTAGAAATCGATTACACAAACCAAGTCATGTACTACGTATTACATGGTGAACGTGTATTCTCATCTCCTATCGTATCTGGAAATATCAATATGGGTAGTGGTTCTCCAGATGGTGTCTTCCGTATAAAATACCGTGTCACAAACACACACTTAAAAGGTACAAATTACGATGGATCTGAGTATGATTCACCAGTAAACTACTTCATTGTATTTGCGTATAACATCGGCTTCCATGATGCCCCATGGCAACCATGGTTCGGTGGTAACCGTTATACATATGCAGGATCACATGGCTGTATCAACTTACCAAACGACTCCGCCGCATATATGAATGCAAACGTTCCAAATGATATTGCGGTTGTAGCGTACTATCGTTATCCAGTAAATCTAACAGGTACCGCAAACGCTAACTCAAACGCATATTCTTATCACGGATAGTATAAATGCCACTACGTAGTGGCATTTTTTATTTCCCATAATAGAGTAGAGTGAGAATATCTTATTCAGATATTCTTCGACCCTCTCATTGCACCGTACGTACGGGTCTCGTATACGGCGCTACATTTGTATTGTTTCTACCTTTACTTAGATTGATAATATTCTAGTGGATTGATTAATCCTGGTCTGTTTTTGTTTTTCATCGATAGTACCCTTGGACTTAATAAGAAGTTTATTGTGTTCCCCTTTGTCTGTCGATACAGTCCTAGTCTAGTATTGGCTGTACTGTAGATTCTTTCATCAGGGATATTTAATTTGAGTATCCGATTAAGGTTTTGTAGGTTGGTATAGATACGTTTTGGTTTCTTCCATTGTTTTAGAATTATTACACGTATCTTGTGTCGCAACCATTCTCCAAATTCTGTTAAGAAGGTCTTCATCGAACCAATCCTGAAGTAGTTTATCCATCCTCTCACGATTTGGTTTACTTTGGTGAATACAGTTGATAAAGGAAGTGCGCTTGCCTTTTTACGGCATAGCACTTCTTTTATTTTCTTACATAGTTTTTGTTTCCTGTCATATGTAGGCTTACTTTTCCATCCATCTTTGTTTCTCCAGAACGTGAAGCCAAGAAACGAACTATTGCTAGGTCTTACTACTTTTGTTTTTGTCATGTTGACTTTTAGAAATAGTTTTCTTTCTAGCCAACTTGATACAGACTTCATGACTCTGTTGGCTGACATCTCACTCTTTACGAAGATATTACAGTCATCTGCGTATCTTACGAATCTTAGTCCTCTGCTCTCCAGTTCCTTATCAAACCTATCTAGGTAGATATTGGATAATATTGGACTGAGTGGACCTCCTTGTGGAACGCCTTCCTCATTTCTGCGGATGATTCCATCCTCCATGATTCCGGCCCTCAAAAAGGACCTTACGAGATGTAGCGTTACATCATCTTTTACTTTCTCTCTAAGTATGGATATCAACTTATCATGATTCACTGTGTCAAAGTACTTTTCAATATCTAGGTCTATTACCCATTCACATCCTTCGTTTAGGTAGAAGAGCACTTCCTCCATCGCTTGGTGGGCACTTCTGTTTGGTCTGAATCCATAACTATGCTCGCTAAAGCACTCGTCATAGAGTTCACTAAACACTTGTGCCACTGCTTGTTGGATTACTCTATCCACTACAACAGGTATCCCCAATGGTCTTTTCTTTCCATTTGGTTTTGGGATATAAACTCTTTTCACTGCCTGAGGTCTATATTTCTTTTCCCATATCGAAGTTTTGATTTCTTCTATATGTTTACTGAAGTATTCGTCAATTTCTTCCACAGACATCTTGTCAATGCCCGATGCACCTTTATTACTCTTGACTCTTTTCATCGCCTCTTGCAAGTTCTTTTGACTTAGAATCTTGTCCATTAATTCCATGGCTGCTCCTCCTTCTATTGCACAAATAATGAAATCCTCTTCTTGCCTTTCACCATCCATAGTTACGTTCTATGGTTCTAGGTGATATCTCAATTCCAGAGTATTCATTTTCTTACATATAGCGATTTGCACTATACAAACATTAACCCCTTCAGTATTGGTGTATACCTACTATGGGCTCAGCTGACTTCTTGTGATAGACCTTTTCCGACCGATGGTACTATAGTTGTTTGAAAACGTCTAGGATTCATCGTCCACAAGACCTCACGGGGTAAGTCACATACCTTTCTCTCTTCTTTCACAAGTTCCTGATTTACTGTTTTGGTTTTACGTTTACCTTTTGGGCTTTGATTTGTAATGCAATCTCACCCACCATTTAGCCTTATATCAGGTTTCTGTTCGTAACCTCGAAAGAATCGCTACACCACTTCCTTCACCCAAAGTCTCACGACTTACGGCTTGTGGTTCGCTACGCTTGGCGGTAACTACCTACGGCTGGACTTTCACCAGTTAGGTTTGTGACATGCCCGTCACACATTAAAAGTTCTCACTTTGTGAGAACCTCTTAATATAGATTTAGTTCAGCTTCCTGCTTATCCCAGATAGCGTAATCCGCTTCTCCACGATGGTCAGGAATATGATACTTCTCTTTTAAAATCTTACCAAAATAAGCATTAACCTTCTTTGAACCATTCATATTCAAATGATCTCCACGGTCCAAAGTATCTGTTGTCCAATCGAGGGCGAGCACGTTATCTAATTTATTTAAATCATAATACGTAACATCATACTGATTGCATAACTCCTGAATCGTATCATGTCTTGCGTCACTCCAGTTCTTTGGAGAAGGGACACTTACCACAATAAGTTCAACGTTATTTTCCTTACACAGCTTCGCAATCTTTTCAAAGTATTCTAGTGTTTCCGGATAGAGTGTCGTATCACGCTTGTTGGTCTTCATATACTGATCAGAGCCACGATATGGACGAATTCTCACACGCGCATAGTAGCCTTTACATTGATCCGCATATGCGTTTTCCTTGGTTGCGCCAAGTAAATTAACACTAAGATTGATTGTCTTATAGATATTGTGATGATGCAGTACAGGGAATAACTGTTCTGCCCACATCAACACGGAATCATCCTGGTTATAAACCGCATTCTTGCGGAATAAAGTGTTGGCTTCTAACACCAATAGTTTTGGTTTCTGATGTTTCAATACGTCTTCTAGAACGGTATAGCAGTCATTTAAACGTTGTGCACTACCACCTAGATTATAGGAAGCGATACCCTGTTCTTTCCAATACTGGAAAGGAGAGAATGTATTACTGGCCTCACTGTCACCCGTAAATAGAACATCCAGTGTATTCTCTTTTTCTTGGCTCACTGCATTAATTTTTCGATTTACCAACTGAATGTCATATACATTTTCATATCCTTTTGGTGTTACAAGATATGAAGTAACCATCAGTAAACATATCAAAACCAATAGAAACGCAACTGGTTTCAATGCTTTCTTCATACATACTCCTAACTGTTTAAAAATGAGATAAAAACTTATTCAGCTTGTAATCTTTGTACCATCGCAAGTAACGCAGCAGCGCTGTTAAAGTTTGCTGGTACAATATCAGATGCTGGAATCTGAATGTCATAATGATCATTCAAAGCACTGATGATTGATAAAATATCAAATGAATCTAATACAGCATCATCAATCAATGTTGTGCAGTTTTCAAAATCCGCATCATCTTTAATATCGTTTAAAATCTCTAATAGTTCTTCCATATTTTTTCTCCTTTTGACGCTAGAATCCAGCGTACATCATTTTGATAATATCATATCCCGGTCCATATGCACCGAAGAATATAATATAGAATATCACAAGATACAAAATACTCCATCGTATAACGAGTGGTTTTGTTTCAAATACTTTACGAATTGGATAACCAATCTCTTTTAAGACATCTACAATCACCACAATCATAAATGCAACCCCAACGGTAATGTAATCCCAGGCATCCATACCAAGATATGGAATTGTTGACCAAGCATCTGCCCAATCAAAGCGTGTAAATAGGGATTGTATCATCGTGATAATCTGTGCTCCAGAAGAAGCCGCAAATACCATCTCACCAAAGCATACAATTACAAGTAACTTCACAAAACGGAAGATACGGTAACCAAATCCATTTTGGTTGATATGAAATTTCTGACAGAAGTTCTCTGTTGGTTTCTCCATGAATAATTCAGCAAATATCAAGATGAAGTAGTAAATACCATACAGAATATAATTCCATTGTGGACCATGCCACAAACCATTTGATATCCATACACAGAATAACGCAATCGCAGGTCCAATATATTTTGCGACCGTCTTACCCAGATGCTTTTTACACCACTTCGTTAACTTCATCACTGGCTTTGAAAGGGATACTGGATAAAAGATATAGTCTCTAAAGAATGTACCTAATGTTATATGCCAGCGATGCCAGAAATCCGAAGCACCTTTGGCAAAGAATGGCTGCGTAAAGTTCTCTGGTAATACGATACCGAAGATTCTTGCACTACCAATCGCAATATCAATTGATCCTGAAAAGTCCATATACAACTGAATCGTACACAAGATTGCGACAACTAGTACAAGCCCACCAGATGAATCATGTGAGGCAAAGATGGAAGATACGACAGGTGCCAAATGATCCGCAATCGCAACCTTCTTAAACATACCCCAAAGAATACGCTCAAATCCAATAATCATATTCTCCTGTTCAATCGGCTTTCCTTCTGTCAAAGTTTCCCCAATCTCAGAGAAACGCGCAATAGGACCTTCCACTAGCGTTGGAAAGAATGTCGCAAACAACAATAACTTTGCATAACATTGTACCGGTTCAATCTTTCCACTATTGATATCCGCTAGATACGAAACAAGCTGCAATGTATAGTAACTAATACCAATTGGTACCAGAATCTTGAGCGGTGTAAATGACTGCTGTAATACCGCAAAGATACCTGTCGCAAAAAAGTTTGTATACTTGAGGGCTAATAACACCGCAAGGTTTAACAAAATTCCAGCTGTTAAAATACGACTCTTCTTTTTCTTAAATACTTTTTTATCTACACCTTCCGGTGCCTTTTTCATTTCACCTAACTTCTTACCGATTAAGAAGGTAATAAATGTTGTAATCAAACAATATACTACCAACCACTGTGACCATACTCCGAAGAATACCAGATTCGCAACTAGTAGTACCATCCAACGATACTTCTGTTTTACTAGCTGATATAACAACATCGTAATCGGTAGAAATATAACTAAATAACCTAAAGCGTTATACGATAAATTCATAAGTAAATATCTTTCCGTTCTTACAAAATAACATTCAATATTATAGTGCAGATTTATAAAATTATACTATTTTCTGCCTAAAAAATTATCATTTTTATCGAATTTCGTACGATTCACACTGTCTTCACATATTTTGAACTGATTCGTAAAAAGGATTATAATATAAGTAACATTAGTTATAACTAACTAGGAGGTACGATAATGAATCAACAACAACTAGAACGAATGCATTCAGATTTAGGATTTATTGCTGCCTTAGACCAATCCGGTGGCTCAACACCAAAAGCCTTACGTGCATATGGCCTAGATGAGACAGCGTATGCAAATGAGGAGGAGATGTTCGATTGTGTACATCAAATGCGTACACGCATCATCAAAACACCATCCTTCAACAAAGACGGTATCTTAGCCGCAATTCTATTCGAGAATACAATGGACCGTATGATTGATGGCAAGTATACTGCTGACTATTTGTGGCAAGAGAAAGGAATCGTTCCAATCTTAAAGATTGACAAAGGTTTGGCAGAAGAAAAGAATCATGTCAAGCTGATGAAGCCTATCCCAAATCTTGCGGAAACACTCAAACACGCTGTCGAAGATCGTCATATCTTCGGAACGAAAGAACGCTCTGTCATCTACGACTACGATGAACAAGGTATTCGTGATGTCATCGCACAACAGTTTGATATTGCTCTACAAGTATGGCATGCTGGTGCAGTCGCAATCATTGAACCAGAAGTCGATATTCATAACCCACATAAGGCAGAATCTGAAGCCTTTATGTTAGAAGTGATCAACGAACATCTTTCAAAATTAGATTCTGATGTAAAAGTGATGTTTAAGTTAACAATTCCAACAGTAAATAATTTATATGCGGATCTTATGAAGAATCCTCATGTTGTACGTGTTGTTGCGTTATCAGGTGGATATTCACAAGATGAGGCATGTCACCTACTATCACTGAACCATGGTATGATTGCGTCCTTCTCACGTGCATTTGCACAAGACTTACGCTACCAACAAACTGACGAAGAGTTTGACGCAACCGTAAAAGCAGCTATCGCCAAAATTTACGCAGCTTCCATCGCATAATCAAGAAATACAGTCTATTGAAATACCTGTGCAGAATACAGCACAGGTATTTTTCTCTCTTATTTCTATAATAACTTTTACATTGTAAAGAAAAAAAGAGTATAGTATATGTATCATATTAGGCAAACTGCCTAATCACTTCCATCCATTTATTCAAATGAATGGTGACTTTCTTAACAATATTTTACACAGTTCATTCAACTAGCATCCTTCAATACTACAACGATATTCTGACCTTTGCGAATATCAACTTTCTATGTTCATTGTTTGTATCATAAGGAGGAAGAAATGATGAAACTCTTAAAGAAACTTTTTGTTATCTTGGTATGCGTAATGATGACAACCCCGCTCTTACATACCGCAGTCATTGCAGAAGAAATGCCTGACGAATACAAAGAGTACACAAAGGATAATTATTGGGCTGAGTTAAATTGGTTCCAAAATGATAACTATAAGGGGGTAGTTCCTACATATCTAAATGACTACTTTACAAGCAGTCGTTTAAGTTGGTATAACAGACTGAACTACAATGAATTAGTTCCATTTTTCCCAAGTACCGGATTTTCAAGCAGTCCACAAGTAGATTCTGATGAGCTTGATGTGATTAATCAATGGTTTGGAATATATGCGAAAGATCTCCCACATAGACAACCTACCGACCCTACCCTTAATCGTTGGCCTGGTGGAAAACAGTGGAATCCATATAACTTTAATTACGCAACAGAATTATTAAATGAGGGAATCACCGACTATAATGCACGTGCAGATATACGAGAAAGAGGATTATCTAGCACAGCTGTCATTGAGCATATGATTGGTGATACAGTCAATTTAGATTTTGATGTAGATGTATCTCTTTTAAAGAAGACATTACTTACCCAATTTATCAGTCTTTTAAACTCCGAATTCCCTGCGTATTATATGATGAAGGATAATATGCCTGAGACTGCAATTACACAATCAGATGGCGAACTAGTATTCGTTATGGATTTGCCAAAGGGGCTAGAATCTCTTGATTCAACTACTTATACACTAACTGGTATTGATGATCTAACACTATCCGTTAAGAAAGAAAATGATGGCAGAAGAGTTGTTGTTACTGCTAGACTCAACGCACCTGCAAACTACGAAACCTTAAAAGATGTATACGCAAAGATACGTCTAGTAAATTCCGTGAAACTAAGCGTCGATGGTCTCAAGGTAACTGCAGATATTGAACCTAATCAAAATAGTACTGTAACAGGATATGTTTATGGCGCATATGAGCTTATTCATACAACTGACAATAACGCAATTCTAAATCAAGATGCTACAGCGACTGAAAACGATAATAGACATCATATTGATCGTAATACCATCGTATTTGCTGGAAGACAACTTGCTAGTGGTAAAGATGATGGAGGCGACGCAAATAAGCCAGAACTCATCACATACTCACTCAGAGTCAACCAAAACAAAGTTACATTCATGAATGATAGTACAACCCATGCAGTCATCAATGTAGAGCCTGGCAAGTCCATTGATTCAGATGTACTAACAAATCAATCCATGCCTTTAGATCCAAGCAGAGCTGGATTCTTCGCATTTAAAGAATGGAATACAGCAGCCGATGGTACAGGCACAGTATTTACTGGTAGTACAACTGTGAATAGTGATCTGACAGTTTATGCAATCTATACAGCGGTTAACCAAGCACCGGTGTTAGAAGTAAAGAACACAACAATTTACCAAGGTGATAATCTTGACCTTATGACACTAGCCGTTTCCGCAGACGACTACGAAGATGGTAATATCTTAAATCGTGTCCAACTTATAAATGATAGTGGATTTAATAAAGATGTACTCGGTAGTTATTCCATCACTTTTACAGTCACAGATAACGATGGTGAAAGTGCCACAAAGATTGCGACTGTAACGGTTATCGCTAAAGCTAGTGCTAATCCAAAAACATCTGATACAACAAGCATTCCAATGTACGTTACACTATTTGGATTCTCTACAGTTGCGGCAATGATACTTTGGATTATCAAGAAACAAAAATTATCTACATTACAATAGCCACATTACTTAAAAGGGATTTGTCCTGTCTCTTATACACATCTGACGCTGCCGACGA
>CALEMV010000123.1 GCA_937910655.1 uncultured Solobacterium sp. | reverse complement strand
GAGACAGTATTAGATGCGTTATACAAAATTATAGTTTCAATAAAATTCCAATAACTGCAGCTACGAGAATAAATAGTATTGGATGTGTCTTTGGTTTGAAGTGATATACTGCTAGCATGCATGCAAATATGATGATAGGCTTCCACTTAAATAAACTGAAAAGAGATTTTGTTGTTTGGAATGCAGTGATATCAAATAATGCTAGTAAATAGATACCTATCACTGCAGATGTAATTAAACCTACTACTGCAGGTCTTAAGCCCATAAATGCATTTTGTACAATCACAGAGTCTTCGAATTTTTGAAGTGCTGTTGCAATCAGAATAATAGATAGAAATGCTGGTGCTGTAACAGATAGAGTTGTAGCGATACCGCCGATGAAACCATATACGTGATTCCCTACATAGGTTGCCATATTGACGCCCATTGGTCCGGGTGTTGATTCACTGATAGCGACCATGGTTGTTAAGTCTGTTAGACTAAACCATCCATACTTTAATGACATCTCTTGTAAGAAGGGGATTGTTGCAAGTCCACCACCGATGGAGAATAAACCGGTTTTAAAGAATTCCCAGCACAACAATAAAAAATTTGCCATGATAATTACCTCACTGGTATCTTATCACGACAAATTTTGTTGTAAAACAATTATTCTGTAGAATCATCTACTCGAGTTTTGACACCCCAGATGAAGTAAATCATATGACCTAACCATACAACCCCAAGAATTGCACATGGAATATACAATGCCTTGCGAATCATCATAATAAATCCGAATAACATAAATACAGTAACTGTGCACATCACGCGAATTTTAGCGGCTTTTGTCATACCTTTACCGCTAAGATGGCTCTCTAAGTTATTTTTGTATATCTTGGTATTGATAAACCAGCTGTGCAGTCTTTCGGAACTCTTACTGTAGCTATATACTGCGAGTAGTAAGAATGGGAAGGAAGGTAGTAGTGGAATAAATGCTCCTATAGCACCAACCCCAAGGCTGATACTTCCTAGTACTATCCAAAATATTTTTTTTGAATTCATTTCTGTTTCTCCAGTTTTCTTTTCTCTTTAATGCTTTCAATGAGATGTCGAATCGTTGCGAGTGGATAATATAACAACATTCTTGGACCGCAAAAGCGCATTACTTCTTTAATTCTTTCTCTCATTTCTGGTTTGTAACAGTGAACACGGCAGTTTGCACAGAAGGTTTTTGTCTCCATAAATGGGCAGTGGTTACTGCGCATTGTAGCGTAATCAAGTAACTCCTGGCATTCGGGACAAAGACCATCTTTTGTGCCATGTTTCTTTCTACAATAGACTTCAATCATCTTTGTGACGATAGAAATCTCACGTTGACGTTTTTCTTCAATTTTGTTCATGCATGACACCTTCTGATGCACGATAGATGCGGTCAGCGATTGCCATTGTAGATTCACGATGGGATACCAAAATAATGCATTTATCGTGTTTTTGCTGTTTTAGAGATTTAAGAATAATACCTTCGTTGATACTATCTACGTTACTTGTAGGTTCATCTAATAGGATTAACTTACTGCCACGTAGGAATGCACGGGCTAGACCGATACGTTGTTTTTCACCTGCAGAAAGATTATCTCCGAGTGTTCCAACTTTGCTTTGGTAGCCGTCTGGTAGTGTCATGATAAAGTCATGGACAGATGCCATGCGGCATGCATTTTGAATTTCCTCTATCGTAGCTTCTGGTTTAGCGATACGAAGATTTTCTTCAACAGTGTCATCAAAGAGATATGTTGTTTGGCTTACCATTGTGGCATTTGATAATAAACTATCTGTATTAATTTCATTAATATCAATACCGTTGTAGAGGATATCTCCTGTTTCTTTTTGCCAGAATCGAAGTAATAGTTTTAAGAATGTTGACTTACCACAGCCAGACTCACCGACGATACCAACAATCTCACCAGTCTTTGCATGTATAGAGATATCTTTTAGTACCTGTGTTTGTCCATCATATGAGAAAGATAGATGATTTACTTCTAAGTTTTCGAATGTAAAATCTTTAGCTTCTGTTATTGGTGTTACTGCTGGTTTTTCTGATAGTAAGTTCAGTACACGGTCACCAGATGCAAATGTCTGTGTTAAGTTGCCTGGTAGTGCAGAGATAGCAATAACTGGTCCGAATGATCCAAATACTGCTGTTACACCGATTAACATCTTACCGATTGTTAGACTGTTATTTGCGACTAGGATAATACCTACGATTAGTGTAAGGATGATAAAGATAGAAACGCTTAGTTCTGTTTCTGCAGTTGCTTTTGCTGTATCGTGCTTCATCTTCTTTGTTTCAAGAAGAAGTGAATCAGAACGTTTGTTAACTTCATCTTTACGCTGATCTTGTGCGTGCATAAGCACGATATCCTTAATACCCTTAATACTATCTAAGAAGTAAGCATTAAAGGAAGCAAATTCAGCACGATAACGAACACCAGATTCTTTTAATCTACTGGAAGAAATCATTGGAACAATAATACCGATTGAAAGATATCCAAGTAATGCGATGAATGCGAGATACCAGTTTACTGTAAATCCAACAAACAAAGTAACGCAGGTTGATACGATAATCGCAATACAAATTGGCGAAATCGTATGCGCATAGAATACTTCTAATGTTTCAATATCGGCTGTAATCATTGAGATGATTGCGCCTTTTTGTTTACTTTCAAGTTTTGCAGGACAAAGAATACGTAATGCACGGAAAATCTTGTCACGTAATACAGCTAGTAGCTTAAATGCGATGTAGTGGTTACTGTATTGTTCAAGGTAACGTAAGAAACCACGTAATACACCAAAACCGATTGTTAAGGCAATGATTGCACCATAAGAGAGAGGGATTGCTTCCCCAAGTGATTTGGCAATGCCAACTGCACCCATGAGAGTTACACCCATGGCGACAATGAAACCTACAGAACCGTTTATGACAGCAAGAATCATAATGTATGCTAGTGAACCTAGCAAGGTAATAAGACTCGCCATAATCACAGCGCCACTACGGCGGACATATCTCTCGTTTGTCATGCGATCACCTCCGTATAGCCTTCCTCTAGTTTCTTTTGTGTTGTGTATAGTTTTGCATAACCTTCATGCATGTTCATGAGTTCATTGTGTGTACCATGCTCTTTTACCTCACCATCTTCGATAAAATAGATGGTATCAGCCGCAACGACATTAGCTAGACGATGTGAAATAACGATAACGGATTTCTCTTTGGAGAGTTCCTTGATGTTATTCATGATAATCGCTTCACTGTCAATATCAATATTACTTGTAGCTTCATCGAAGATGTAGATATCTTTGTTTGCGACTAGATTGATTGCAAGTGCTAGTCGTTGTTTCTGTCCGCCAGAAATGTTTGCGGCGTCTTCTGTAATGACTTTATCTAGGCCGCCGTTATCGATAATAAAATCATAGAGATTTACTTTCTTAAGTGCACTATAGATTTCTTCGTCTGTAACGTTGTCTTTGGCTAGCATAAAGTTTTGACGGATTGTTTCATTAAAGATATAGGTGTTATAACTTACAACTGAAATGTGAGAATAGTATGATTCTCTACTTAATGTCTCCAAAGGTTTATTCCCAACAAGAATAGAACCTTGTTGAGGGTGATATGCACCTAACAATAAATTTACAACTGTAGACTTACCTGAACCAGATTCACCTACAATTGCGCACATACCAGTTGAACCAAAGTTCATGGATGCATGTTTTAACACATCACGTTTTCCATCATAAGAGAATGTGACATCCTTCACTGTAATTTCTGTACTAGCTACTGTTTCATTACCCCATACTGGATCTGGTTGAGCAAGCAGGGATAGAATCTTATTGCCAGCACTTGCACCATTCATGGCAATATGGAAGGCAGAACCGAATGCACGTAGTGGTAAGAAGAAGTCTACTGCTACAAGAATTAAGAATAGTGCTGCGTAAGCAGATAGGCTTCCGTTTACAACAGCGTGAATTGTTAAGGCAATGCCAAGACCAGCACCACCATATGCAACCATGTCCATAATTGTTGTACTAGCTAGCTGCATGACTAATACCTTCATCGTAATCTTGCGGAATTCTTCGCTTGTTTCGTTCATCTTGATATTTTGTGCAGCGTCTGCTTGGAAGATCTTTAGTTCTTTTAGTCCTTGTACACTATCTAGGAAACTATCTCCCATGGATGTGTATTTACCCCAGTACTTCGCAAAGATTTTCTTTGCGTAACGGGATACCGCGATAATGGACATTGGAATGAGTGGTACACATGCAAGTAATACAAGTGCAACAGCCCAATTGATACGTACAGTGACGATAAACAAAATGATAGGAGCAATCATCGCATAGAAGAATTGTGGAATATATGCGGAATAATATAGGTCTAACTGTTCAACACCTTCCATGGATAACTGTGTTAAACCAGCCATACTCATATTGTCGGTAGTACGAACGCCCAATTTGATAATCTTGTCATAGATTTTCTGACGTAGATCCTTCTTTACGTTTCTACCTAAAGTATCCTTTAAGTTACCAATCATTCGAGAAGTCACATAACGAATTGCCATCGCAATTACGACAATGACCGCTGGCAAGATAAAGCCTTGTGTCCCAATACTAGAGGATGCGTAATCGGCTGCATACTGAATGGCATAACAGATGGATGCGGTGATTGCAAGATTAGCAAATAAACCCACTATCATAAGACCAACTGCATAGAATATATATTTTTTATTATGCCCTAAAAGGGCTAAAAGTTTTTTATCTATCATGTTTAGAATTCCTTTCGCATAGACTATTTTACACGATAAGTTAGTTATATATAACCAAAAGGCTATAAAAAACAACAATCTTAGAGATTGTTGTGAAAGAGAATTGCTTATTTGAGGTGAATCTTATTTTTGTATGTATAGAATACATAGCCAAATACTGCGGCCAATATTACCAATAGGACGGTAGGAATGTTTGTGAAATATGCTAGCAAGAATGCCACTAGACAGATAAGTAGACTTGGAATATCTATAATACTTGTTTTGAATAGATTTTTGACTGCACCAAACATCAACACACATACAGCAATCTGTATTCCGGCAAGTGCGTGTTTTACAACTTCTAATGAGGAGAAGTTGGATAAGAAAGTTGCGATGATACTAATGATAATAATAGATGGGGTAATGACACCGAGTGTGGAAATAAGCGCCCCAAGGAAACCATCAATCTTTCCACCGATGAATGTGGATAAGTTGACTGCGATTGCGCCTGGTGTACATTGGCTGATTGCATAGTAATTTAGGATATCTTCCGCCGTCACCCAATGATGTTTATCAACAACTTCTTTTTGAATCATCGGAATCATTGCATACCCACCACCGAAGGTAAATAGACCAATTTTAAACCAGGAAATATATAGTTTTACAAATTTATTCATACAACCTCGTATTCTCGGTTTTAACACTAGCATTTTTTCTTTGATTCGTAAATGAAATCAAGTATATAGAATACGATTGAAGAGATATAAAAAATCGTGTAATATGCTATAATTCACTGGTGAGAGGTTATAAAAATGAAAAACAGAAAGAACTCTGATTTTGGTTGGATATTCTTCTTAATATTATTTCTTGGAGGAGGAACGTTTATACCTATGTTAATTATTATTGGTATCGTATTTGCGATTGTAATGGCAGCGGTAAATGCCTCAAAGAGAAATGAGCAAAGATCAAACCCATACGCAAGCTATTCTTCATCTACATATTATGCTGGTAATCGTGCTTCAAATATTTCCGCATCACAGATGGCAAAGAATAATATTTTCTTACGTAAGTGGTTTAGAACACATACTGCGTTAAACGTTAGCACAGGTATTGAACTACGTGTACGTAATGGTGAATATAAGTCACTTTCTAATTTGGATGTATACCGCAATGGTATCTTGGTAAGTGGACTCAATGTATTTGGTGCGAACTATCCAGAATCTTATGAACAGATCTTAAGAGAAGTTTCTAAGCAAGCAGATGATTATCAAAATACAGATGTCATCGATGTACAAGCTACACCAACAAATGTGAAGAAGGAAGAAGTAAAAGTTGAAGAACCATCTTCTAGTGCACAGAGCTATATTGATCAAATTAACGCACTTAATGACGCAATTCCGGATGAGGAAATCTCAAATGGATTATTTGAAACATGTGCACTTTTAAAACAGGCACAGAAGTTAGAAACAACTTTCCCTGCATCTAAGGGGAAACTTAAGAAGTTGTATGAATATTATTTGCCAATCCTTGTGCGTATTTTAAAACAATACGATGCTCTTCAGACTGCGCAGACAGATCCAAACTACGCTGAAACAAAAGAGAAGTTAGGTAAGACTGTCGTATTAATTAATGATGCGATGAAGAATATGATTGCAAGTTACACAGACCAAGACTTTATTAATCTATCTGCTGATATGGCTACTTTAAATGCTGTATTAAAGAAGGATGGCTTAACCAGTGATGGAATGATTGAAGTTGGAAACAAAGGAGACGAGTAATGTCGAAGGATCGTAGAACAGAGGAAAAAGAAAGACTTTGGAATGAGGTCTTAGGCAAAAAACGTGCGTATGAGTCCACAGATGCTTCGGAGCAAATTACTTTAAGCATTGATGGCAATGAACAAAGCCAGAATTTGAATATTCTAAAACAACCAGACCAAGCAATGCAGGAATTGAATGCAATCTTGCGTAAGCAGCAGAAGGATCTGGAAGATATGCATGCGGCATTACAGAAGAAAGATGAACCATTAGATATCTCTGCAATGAGCATGGATGTTTTAGAAAGAGACTTAAAGCGTGATTATGGTTTAAGTGAAGTTGAACAGAAACCTGTTGAGAAGAAGGAGTTTAACTCACAGAAGTTATTCGATGATATCTATAACGTCATCATCTCAAAAGTAATGGGTCAAAAAGACGCAATCCAACAAATGGTAAATGCGTTTAGAAGACCATACTTGATGGGTGAGGAAGCAGGAAAGGCAAAGAATGTCATTCTTGTCTCCGGTCCAGTGGGTTCTGGTAGACATGAAGCTGTTACACAGATGGCTCGTTCTTTATACGAACGTCAAGTATTTGTTAGTGATGAAGTCTATACGATTGATATGAGTCGTTATACATCATCAGGGCAAGAACAGATTTTCTTACAGGACCTGTATGAGGCAATCTCAGGTAATGGTTCTGTTATCTGTTTTGAGAACTTTGAAAATGGATTCCCAGCATTCTTGCGTATGATTAGTTCGCTTGTGACAACAGGTAGTTGCGTACTAAACAAGCGCTATGTATTAAATAAGGGAGTACTTGTAGAGAATCAGACAGGACTCGTAAAAGATAGCGTAGATACTTTAAACGTTGGTGGTAAGTATCTTGTGTTTATGACAACCGGTAGTGTATCGAAGGTTCAAGATGCCTTCGGTGCAGATTTTATGTACCATGTATTAGATACAGTTACGTTAAAGAAACTAGATGAAGATAGTATTCGCTCCATTATCCAAGTTCAAACAACAAACTTGGTTAAGAAAGCTGAGGAGAATCTAAAGATTAAGTTACAGGTTGAAGATTCTGTACAGGATTGGGTGGCACAGCACTTCAATAAGGATTTAGGTGCAGCATCTATCAGCTCTAATTTCTATGATTTCTATGTGTCCCTCGGACAGGCTGTATTAGACCATTCCCTGGGAAATATGGAAGAGATTCCTATGACTGTAAAGAATGATATTCCTGTCATTACAGTTAAGGAACAAGACATTCAGATGAGTCGATCACGTAATAGTAGCGAAGAACTTGAAGAAGTAAATCGCGAATTAAGTGAGATTATCGGTCTGGATGAAGTGAAGGCGTATATTTCTTCTTTACAATCCTTGGTTGCGATGCAACAAAAGCGTCGTGAGCAGGGCATGAAGACAGCAACGCTTTCTAAACATATGATCTTTACAGGTAATCCTGGTACTGGTAAAACAACGATTGCGAGATTGATTTCTCGTTATATGAAGGCGATTGGTGCATTAACACAAGGACAGCTTGTAGAAGTGTCTAGATCAGACTTAGTTGCACAGTATGTTGGACAGACTGCTCCATTAACGATGTCAGTCATTAAGTCTGCGATTGGTGGTGTACTCTTTATTGATGAAGCTTACGCGCTACATCGTGGTAAAGATGATGCGTTTGGATTAGAGTGTATCGATACACTTGTAAAGGCAATGGAAGATAATCGTGATAACTTAATCGTTATCTTAGCGGGATATAAGAAGGAAATGTCTGTATTCCTAGAGTCTAACTCAGGTCTAAAGTCACGTTTCCCAAATATCATCAACTTCAAGGATTACACAGGTGAAGAACTCTATAAGATTGCTTGTCTACAAGCAAAGAGTAAAGGCTATCATATCGATGAAGCTCTTGCGGATAAATTAACTGCTTACTTCAATGAAGTACAGAGTATTAATCCAATGGAAGCTGGTAATGGTAGACTTGCACGTAATATGATTGAAGACGCAATCTTACGTCAATCCACGAGACTTGTATCTAATCCAGATAGTGATATGAGTGAACTGATAGAGGCTGACTTCGATTTCACAATCAAGATTCAACCTCCAAAGACTAGTGATTCACCTACACTAGAAGATTTATTAAAGATGACACAAAAGTAGTAATAAAAAGTGCTAAATAAAATTGTTTAGCACTTTTATTATGTATATACATGCATGCACGTTTTGTGTTATATCAATTATAAATAGTTGAATATGCAAGTATTTTGTGTAAGCGTTTATATATATTATGCATGCATGGTTTTTACACAATTTATATTGTGGTAATTTTGTGTGAAAATTGTGTATTCTATGCGCCAAATTTGACGTTTTATTATTTTTTCGTGTATGATTTTTATATGAAAAATTTATTATCAAAGACGACAAAGAAGTTTCTTGTGATTGGTTTGGCTGCTTGCATGTTGGGTGGCACAGCACTTGGATATGTGTTTGCAAGAAACGATTATATGAATAAACAGATGTTACTATCACAGGCTAAGTTATATGATTCATTGAAAATTAACATGAGTGGTATTACGACAGCTGAGTATGGAAGTACATTTGACTTACAAACATTAGTTGCGGAACATACTGGTGACTTAAAGATTGATGGACAGATCGACGCTAGTGCGGTTGGTACGTATCCAATTAAACTGATATTGTCTGGTAAAGAGTCTAAGTTTGGTTTAACAAATTCTAAGACATTTACCGCGAGTG
>CALEMV010000122.1 GCA_937910655.1 uncultured Solobacterium sp. | reverse complement strand
GATATACCCTGCAGAGTGTGTCCCTTTCGCAACACTGTGAACCGAGTTTGCGACATGGCCAATAGGAATTTCATTCTTATCTTCAACCAGGATCGCTTCCATATCATATGCATTCTCTGGTTCTTTCTTTAAATGTAGTACTTCACCTATTTTTATCATTCCCATCTCAATATATTCTTTAATATTGGTAATAGTTATAAAATCATTTTCTTTCATATGTTCACTCCTTTTGTTGTTGACTCTAGTATAGATAAACATAGGTACAAAAAAACTGCCTGATAAAAAAACTCCATACCATTTTGAGTATGGAGTAGACACTATTTCATTCCGTACTGACCTTTGCCAGTTGCGTAACCATCTTTAAAGGTAATATCGAAGTTAGCACCAAAGCTTCCATCTGCATTATGCCAAGAAACGATATTCGAATAGGAACCATAGAACAACGATTCTGATTCACTATCTGGTTGACCAAACTGTGCTATAGCTTGATCATAAGAGAACGATCCATCTGTAACGATTGCGTTAAATTCATCTAATGTAACTTTTTCATTATGGTTCACCAAACTAAAACCTGAATAGCCTTTTCCAGTCGCTAAATTATTCGTAAAGGATACTGTAAAACTAGCCATTCCTTTCAAAGAGGAATCATGCCATGTCGCAAATAGAGATTGTGAATCACCATAGCTATTTTGGCTAACGGAATCTGGTTCTCCAAGGATTGCTTTAACATCTTCAAAAGATGTTCCCCCTTCTCCATCATACATAGGATCTCCTAATACAATCTGTTGGTACTTTGCACGTGCTTCTGATACTTTTTCTTCTTTTCTTTCTTCCTTAGTGCTAGTTTCTTCTTTTGTTTCTTGTTGTGGTTCTGGAGTTATTGTAGAAGTTGTTTCTGCTGTAGTTGTAACGGTTGTTGTTTCTTCGCCTTGTTTTTGATCATCATACTTTCCAAAAACTTTTGTGATACCAAATAGTACAATTACTACTAAAATGAATTTTATTATTTTCTTCATCTTCATTTTGGATTATATCTTCTGATACAATCCACCTCCTGTCTATGGTTATAGATTAAAATTGACAGTGTACAAAAAACATGCCAGTTATGATAAAATTTAATAAACAGGAGAAAATTTATGGCAGAGAAGAAATTTTTACCATTTATTGTGCTACAAATTCTCGAAGAACTTTCCGATGAATCTCATATTCTTTCAACAAATGAACTCATTAATCATATTGAAATGCGCTCAGGCATTAGTATTGAACGTCGTACCCTTTATTCAAACATCGAAATTTTAGAACAAGCCGGCTACATCATTAACAAGTTTTCTGATAATGGTAAAGGATATTATCTTGAAAAGCGTCAATTTAGTAAGGGAGAAGTCTTACTTTTATGTAATGCCATTCACGCTTCTCATTTTATCTCAAACAAACAAAGCGATAGGTTAATTTCAAGTCTATTGAAGACACTCAATAAGTATGATCAGAAAGATTACCACGATGCAGTATACATGCCAAACATGCAAAAATCTCCAAATGATCTTTTATTCGATAATATTGCGAAGCTTTCTGAAGCAATTCAAAAGAAAAAAGTCATTCAATTTGTATACATGCATTACGATTCAAATAAGAAGTTAGTTCCAAAGCGAGAAATGGTGTATACGGTTGAACCTCGTTTTATTGTATATCAAGATAGTCGTCCTTATTTGATTACAACAAGTAAAACACATCCAGGCTTTGCACATTATCGTATTGACAAAATCTGTAAACTTTCAATTACGACAGATAAAGTGAACCAATTCATGAAAGAAAGTGAACAAGACGCATATCGCTATGCGAAGAATAAATTATTTATGTATTCCGATGAACAACTTCATGTTCGTTTGCGTTGCGAAAATCGCATTATGGATCAGATGATTGATATCTTTGGTACAGAAATGAAGATTTTAAAACGAGATGATAAATCCTTTATTACAAGTGTTATCGTAAATAAGCAAGGTGTTCTCTTCCTGGCTCAACAATTTATGGAAGCAATTGAAATTATTGAGCCAGATAACTTACGCGAAACAATGAAAGAACAATTAAAACTCACACTCCAAAAATACAGCAGATAAACTAATCTGCTGTATTTTACTTAACCTCTAGAATATTTTATAGATATCTTCCTCATCCATTGTAATGCATGGATAGGTATTCTTAATTTTCTGATAACAAATGCACTCTTTATCATGATCATTGATTATACCGCAAGCTTGTAAATACGAATAAATAATAACAGGTCCAACATACTTAAACCCACGTTTCTTTAAATCATTACTAATGAGTGTAGATAAATTATTCTTAGAAATATTAATTCCCTGTTCGTGTCCTTTATAACAAATTGTTTTACCGTTACTGTAAGACCATAAATATTTATTGAAATTACCAAATTCCTTTTGAACATCTATAAATGCTTTCGCATTTGATATCATTGCATTCACTTTTCTTAAAGATTTGATCATATCGTCTGTATGCATGATATGCTCAATGTCATCAGAATCAAAAGACGCGATTTTTTCAACATCAAAGTCACAAAAACACTTTCGTATCACTTCTCTTTTACGAATAATTAATTCCCAACTTAACCCTGCTTGTAGGGATTCCAATACAAGATACTCAAATAACTTCTGATCATCATGTGTAGGAATGCCCCACTCATTATCATGATATTCTTGCATTTGTTTACTGCTATCTTTCCAATTACATGCCATAGTTGGTCTCCTATACACAAAGCAAGCCTATTTGGCTTGCCCTGAGAATTCAAATTCTAATTCAATATCTTTACTAATCGACTGGAATAATGCCTTGTAGTAACTCTTAGCAGAGTCATTAATATTTTCAACATATTTCTCTAGATACTTTTCTTGTTCTTCGTTAGATAGTGTTTGAGCAACAAGAGTACCTGTATCAATATCTTGTGTAGAATAACTTAATAACTCACCAGAACTATCATAAAGCTGATACGGATTTGTTTTGTCTAATTCAATT
Source organism: uncultured Solobacterium sp. (assembly GCA_937910655.1). Lineage (GTDB taxonomy): Bacteria > Bacillota_I > Bacilli_A > Erysipelotrichales > Erysipelotrichaceae > Bulleidia. The sequence continues at coordinate 617 of CALEMV010000122.1, read as the reverse complement.
CCTAATACTTCATATTTAGGAACAATAATTTTATACTTTTTCTCACTAACTTGTTCCACTTTGACATGTGTTCTAATTCCAAGCTTTGCAGCATAATTTAGAATAATAATAGATTTTTTCTCTGAAAAAGGGATTCCAATATCTGTCCACGGAATTGTTGTTTGATTCTTTGCGGTAACTACCTTTTCAATACCAACATTTAAAAATACAACTTCATTAGCCTCTTGTATATATTGAACCATAGATGAAGACTGGCTATTATTTTTCGAATTATTTTGTGTAGAGCCATATAGATAAGTACCTAATAAAATTACGCAAATCAGCAATAATACCCATAAAGATATTTTAATTCCAAGAAATTTCTTAATTGTTTTCATATTCTCACCCTAATTATAACTTTAGTAGAACAAATACTCCTAATACAGCAGCTAAAATTGCAAGTAATGGATTTAATAAATACAATACAACAACTATAGCCACAAAAACTGCTGCTAAAATAATTTTCTTCATTTCTCCTCCCAATACTGGATAAATCTTAAAAATGATTAAAACTACTTCTTTATTATATTTGTTTATATTGAGACTTTCCATATTTATACGTCAATATATACCTGTCT
>CALEMV010000121.1 GCA_937910655.1 uncultured Solobacterium sp. | reverse complement strand
GATAATCTACTAAATATTTTTGTTTTACTGCTTCATCATATTCATATACAAATGTAGGAACATTATTTTCTAATTGAAAAAACTTATATGTATTTTTATCTACATCATCTCTTGGTGTTGCTGTTAATCCTACTAAAAGTCCATCAAAATAATCAAATATTGCCTGATATTTCTTATAAATACTTCTATGACTTTCATCCACTATTATCAAATCAAAATATCCACTTGTAAAAATTCTGCTTCCATCTTTATTTTTAGTTTCATCTATCGCATTCATCATTGTAGGATATGTGGAAATCTTTCTGAGAAAGACGAATGTGAAATTTGTCGTGATGAAAATCGTAATCAAAAACAGATTTTCGTAGTACAGTCCCCTAAAGATGTTATCGCAATGGAAAAAACAGCAGAATACCGTGGTAGCTATCACGTATTAAATGGTTTGATTTCCTCAAGCAAAGGAATTATGCCAAATGACTTAAATATTGAGTCACTACTTGCAAGACTACCTGAAGCGGAAGAAGTGATTTTAGGAACCAACATTACAATTGATGGGGAAACGACCGCAATGTATTTAGATAAACTGATTACATCACGCTACCCACACGTGTTAGTGACTCGAATTGCACATGGTCTTCCATCAGGTGGAATGCTAGACTACGCAGACGAAATGACGCTAGCGCACGCATTAGCAGATCGTCGCAAGATGAAATAGAAAAGAGGTGTTTCTATGAATACAGATTTAAAGATTGCACAAGCAGCTGTCCTGGAGCCAATTGATAAAATTGCGCATAAAGCAGGAATCCCAGAAGAGTACTTAGAACTTTATGGCAAAGAAAAAGCCAAAGTAAACATTAAGCTCATGGAAACACTAGCAGACAAGCCAGATGGAAAACTGGTATTAGTTACTGCAATCAATCCAACAAAAGCAGGTGAAGGAAAATCTACTACTACCATCGGTTTGGCAGATGGTTTAGCAAAGATAAATAAAAATGTTATGGCATGTTTACGCGAACCATCTTTAGGACCGGTATTTGGTTTAAAGGGTGGAGCAACTGGTGGAGGATATGCACAGGTAGTTCCGATGGAATCTATCAACCTACACTTCACAGGTGATATGCATGCAATCACAACAGCCAATAACTTAATCGCAGCAATCTTAGACAATTCAATCTTCCAAGGAAATCCACTCAATATCGACCCGACAAGAGTAACTTGGAAGCGCTGCTTAGATATGAATGATCGTACATTACGCGATATTACAATTGCGCAGAAGAAAAAATCAAATGGTGTTGAAAGAGAAGATCACTTTGTAATTACAGTCGCTTCTGAAGTAATGGCTATTTTATGCCTTTCAAAAGACTTACAGGATTTTGAAAAGAGAATTGGTAGAGCGGTTGTTGCGTACACATATGATGATCAACCAGTGACTGTAAATGATATTCAAGCTGCTGGTGCTGCAACTGTCGTTATGAAGGAAGCTATCAATCCTAACTTAGTACAGACTTTAGAACATACTCCAACATTCATACATGGTGGACCATTCGCAAACATTGCGCATGGATGTAATTCAGTTATCGCAACGAAGATGGCTTTAAAACTAGCAGATTATGTTGTGACAGAAGCAGGCTTTGGCGCAGATCTAGGTGCTGAGAAATTCTTGGATATTAAGTGCCGCTTAGCAGAATTGAACCCTTCTGCAGTTGTAGTAGTCGCAACCATTCGTGCTCTAAAAATGCATGGTGTTGAACAAGAAAATCTTGATCAACCAAATGTTGAAGCGATGCTTGCAGGTGCGAAGAACTTACAAAAACATATTGAAACAGTTCAAAGTTTCAAACTCCCATTTATCGTTGCTATCAATAAGTTTGCAAAAGATAGTAAAGAAGAAGTGGATGCCCTACTTACATGGTGTCATGAAAATAACTATCCAGTTGCGGAAGCTGATGGATGGGCAAAAGGTGGCGATGGTATGTTAGATCTAGCAAATAAGGTTGTGGATATTACAGACCATGCATGCAAGTACCAACCAATCTATGATGTGAATGATTCCATTGAAACTAAAATCACAAAGATTTGTGAAACAGTATATGGTTCACCACATGTAGAATTTAGTGAACTAACAAATACAAAGATTCAGGACTTTATCAAACATGGATGGGATAAACTACCAGTATGCATGGCAAAGACACCATTATCACTGAGTGATGATCCTACTCTAAAGGGAAGACCAGAAAACTTTGTAACACATATTACAGATATCTCAGTATCTGCTGGTGCAGGCTTTGTGGTTGTTTATACTGGCAATGTACTCACAATGCCAGGACTTCCAAAAGTACCAGCAGCAGTGAATATGGGAATTGACGAAAGTGGAGAAACCTACGGCTTATTCTAATTAATATAGAAAGGAGGAATCATAATGGGATCTATTGCATATGTAACAGATGAAAATATGCTTGCATATCATCGCTTGTGTCGAAATCAATCGATACTATTTTGGCGATTATCCAATAAGAAGTTTACAGATTTCCACAAAGGAGATTTACTATTCTTCTTTGCAAGACCAAATCATGGACGCAAGAAAGCATTGATTGGCTATGCACATTATGATTCTGAAATAAATCTTTCACTTAAGCAGATGTGGAATCGTTATGGTGATTCTACTGGATATGACACACAAGATGGACTCTACGCAGCGATAGAAAAAGCATCTCGTGGAAATATACCACCACAGATGAATTGCTTATATCTAACAAACGTTGTGTTCTTCTTATCACCTGTCTATCCAGAAGATGTAGGTATTTCTATACAAAACAATCTTGAAAGTTATTGTTATTTAGATAAAGATAGTCCAAAGATAACAGCCAAGATTCTACAACAAGCACAAAAACATGGTATTGACCTCTGGAGTGCAAATCCAAATATCACCCCAGAAGAAATATTTAAAGAAGATGCCACAAAACATTACCTAGCAGTCATCTCTCAAGAGATTGGGCAAGATAGTGGAAATGAAAAACAACAACGTACACTTGAACGGTACGCAAAACAAAAAGCAAAAGAATCTGGTTGGGAGCTAATTCGTGGTAGTAATAGAGAGTGCATTCGCATGAATGGTAATGAAATACAAATTGCGATTCCTTTCGTATCACAAGTCAAAGAACAGCCTCAAAAGATTCGCGAATATATAGGACGGCTAACGATGTATCGTTTGTTGGCCAAGCATCAGGGTTTGGAAGGCAAAATCAGATTTGAAATACTTTCCCCAAATATACCTGACGAATTAAAGGAAATGGTGGAAGAAATAAACAATGAGTGATTTTGATATTATTGTTATCGGTGGTGGCCATGCAGGTATTGAAGCTGCCCTAGCCTCTGCACGATTAAAAAAGAACACATGTCTTCTCACGTTGAAGATAGAAAATATTGGTAAGATGCCATGTAACCCATCAGTAGGTGGACCTGCAAAAGGGATTGTCGTACGAGAAATTGATGCATTGGGTGGCCAAATGGCTATCACTGCGGATAAGACAGCACTGCAATTCAAGATGCTAAATGGCGCAAAAGGTCCAGGTGTACGTGCACTCCGTGTGCAGTCAGATAAACTTGCGTATAAGCGTATGATGCAAGATATCTGTTTACATCAGGAAAACCTAAGTGTGATTGAAGGTATGGCTAGCAAACTTAACGTAACCGACAACAAAGTTACAGGTGTTACGTTAAAAGATGGAACTGTGATGAATGCCAAGATTGTGATTGTAACAACAGGCACATATATGGCAGGTGTAAATATGATTTCATCAGAAGTTATACCAGGTGGTCCTGATCTTGAACCAACAACCGGGGACTTATCAGAGTCTCTACGAGATCTAGGATTAAAAACCTTCAGATTAAAGACAGGAACACCGCCAAGAATCCTGCGTTCATCCATTGATTTTAGCAAAGTGAAATTGGAACCAGGTACAGAAGGTTTCTTACACTTCTCAGAATTAACGACAAAAGAAGATGTATTGCCATATGATAAGCAAGTATCTTGCCATATGACATATACAACTCCAGAAACACACGAATATATTTTAGGAAACCTCAATAAATCCAGCATGTATTCTGGTGTCGTAAAGGGAGTTGGACCTCGCTATTGTCCATCTATCGAAGATAAACTTGTACGTTTTAAAGATAAGCCAAGACATCTATTATTCTTGGAGCCAGAATCACTGGAGTTAGATACCATATACCTACAAGGATTCTCTACATCACTTCCAAGAGACATCCAAGAAGAGATGGTACATTCATTGCCAGGTTTCGAAAATGCAATCATCAAGAAATATGCGTACGCAATTGAATATGACGCAATCGATCCAATTCAAATGAAACCAAGTTTTGAATCAAAAATGATTGAAAATCTATTCACTGCAGGCCAAGTTAATGGAACTTCTGGTTATGAAGAGGCTGCTGGACAAGGACTACTTGCGGGAATTAATGCATGTATGAAACTTGATGGAAAAGAACCGCTCATTTTAGCAAGAAATGAAGCGTATATCGGTGTTATGGTTGACGACTTAACAACCAAAGGCACATTAGAACCATATCGTTTATTAACATCACGTGCAGAATTTAGATTATTGTTAAGACACGATAACGCAGATCAAAGATTAATCG
>CALEMV010000120.1 GCA_937910655.1 uncultured Solobacterium sp. | reverse complement strand
CTATATATGTTAGATGAGAATGTTGCTATGATTAAACGTTTCTCCGTCTTTGCAAAAATCTCATTCATAGAATCCACAACGACTCTCTCTGATGGAGTATATCCAGGTCTTAGCACATTTGTACTGTCACAGAGAAGAACGTCTACGCCTTCTTGTCCCAATTGCGCAAATTTAGCAAGATCAATTCTCTTGCCATCTAATGGTGAGTAGTCAATCTTAAAATCACCGGTATGAACGAGATGACCTCCAGGACACTTTATCGAGTATGCCATTGCATCCGCAATACTATGATTGGTATGAATAGCTTCAACTTTAAAAGCACCAACATTAAAGATGTCACCGGCTTCGATAACATGTTCTTCCATGGCTAAACCATGTTCTTTTAGTTTATTTCGTATGAGACCCATAGCGAGTGGAGGCGCATATACTGGAACGTTTATTTCCTTGAGAAGGAACGGTACTCCACCTATATGATCTTCGTGACCATGTGTGATTACCATTGCGGCTATTTTGTTTTGGTTTTTTACCAGATAAGAATAATCTGGGATAACGTAATCGACACCAAGTAAGGCGTCTTCTGGGAAGAGAACACCACAGTCAACGATGATGATTTCATCATCATGTTCAACGCAGTACATATTCTTTCCAACTTCACCTAAGCCACCAAGTGCATAGACCATCGTATCTGTCTTATGATTAATTGCTAAATCGCTTAAATCAGGTTCAGTAATACGAGTACGACGAAGTGGGCGAGTCGTTTTCTTACTGCTATTATTTTCAGTCATTATAAAAATTCCTTTCATTTAATTAATTATTGGTAAAGGTAGTAGTTTTATTCGTCTACATTATAGCATTCTTCAATGAAAAAGAAAGAAGTCTCACTATAAAACAAGGGCACCTTCAATTGGTTTATTTGGTTCTTTTTTGTTGATGTGATCATAGAATAAAATGCCATCCATATGATCTAATTCATGTTGTAATACAATGGCGATATAACCACGTGCACGGATTTCTACATCTTGGTTTTGAACTAGGTCAAATGCTCTAATTGTTACACGTGCATTACGTACAACGTAGCCTTCATGTTCATTTTCAACAGAGAGGCAACCCTCACCACTTTCTAAATAAGCAGGTTGTACGGAACGAGAAATAATTTTAGGATTTACTAACATAAATTCATATTTTACAACATTGCCATCTTTATCTGTTTCATCAAAGGCAACAGCGCACATTCTCTTCTTTACACCAACTTGGATCGCACTGATACCAACAGCTGGACGAAGGTTAAACTTCTTCGCTTTTTCTTCATCGGTGGAATCTTTTACATATTGCAACATATCACGTAATAAAGTTTCATCTTCCTTTGATAGGGGCAAAGAAACAAGCTCGGATTTTTCTCGAATTAACGGGTCATTATCTTTAATGATTGTGTCATTATTTATTAACATAATTTTTACCTCAGCATACATTTTAACATTCTAAAAGCGTAATTCAACTAACACGCATCGATGTAAGCGTTTAGCATAAAAAAATTTATGAAAATTAATGATATTTGTGATGTTCGATGTGTGGATTTCGCGCAGTATGTTAGAATATTACTTGTATGCAAACAAAGAAAAAGAAAACGAAAAAAGTAGAACCAATTCAGAGTAATACTCCTGCGAAGAAGAGAAAGTTCTTGAATCTACGTATGCCAAAATCATCTGACCATTTCTTACACGCGGCGATGATTATTTTGATGTTGTTTGGCATCATTATGGTTGGTAGTGCATCGATGGGTGTAGCTGGTGGTAATAATCGTTTTCTAGTGATTACAATTGTAAAACAGGTTATCTATGCAGTTGCTGGTTATACTGCCATGACATTTTTAGCAAATCACTTCCAACTTAAAAAATTGAAGTCATCAACGACGTTCTTAGTGATACTTGCGACGATTGCAAGTTTGCTATTGTGTTTATTATTTGTGGAGACCAATGGTGCTAGAGCTTGGATTCGTATTCCACTTGGTGTAACAGAAGTTACTTTACAGCCTTCAGAGTTTGCGAAAATTATTGCGATTTTGGTTATTGCCTTATACTTGGGTGATAATCTTCATAGTTATAGTAAGAAATTTGATTTAATCAAGAGACCACTCTTTATTGATGGTGTAATCTTATTTATTGTTTGGATTTTACAGTCTGACTTTGGATCGATGGTAGTTATCTTTGTAATTATCTGTGTATGTTTCTTGGTTCCAAATCATCCACAATTAAGAGGCTATCAAAGAGTATTAACAATCCT
>CALEMV010000119.1 GCA_937910655.1 uncultured Solobacterium sp. | reverse complement strand
ACCTGCAAACAAATCTATTGTATTAAACATAGTTCCTCCATCTTACGCTTCAGTATTAAAGCCTTCTTCGGAGGCTTTGCGCAACAAAGCAAGTAAACGTTTGCATTGATATGTATTTGGTATTTTAGCAGGCATTTTACATGCAATCGCTAATGCAGACACATCTGTAGGTGTAACCATATGATTTCTAACAACAAACTCCGATAATCGCATCCACATTTCTACAGGATAATTAACAACCGTTGTCTGTGCCTGAATTTCATTTACAACCTTTTGCTCTTTCTTAGCGGTTTTCTGTGCAACCTTCTGTTCATCGATAGTAATTAAACAGTTCTCAATATCTTCAGGAATATCAATATGTATCTTCTTTACATCTTCCCAACAATCATTTCTCTTACACCACTGAGTAACGTTTGCGACTTTTCTTGACGGATCAGTTATTCGTAGAAGGACCAACTCTGCCAATGCTATTAAAACTGTACCCACTTGTTCAGGCACACTCTGCCTATTCCATATCAACATCAAATCAAGTTCTTGTCCTTGATATTGGCTATGTAACAATCTTCTAAATTGTGCCAATGTGTAATATATGATATTTGCACGGTATCCACCCTCGTACCAAGGCTGTTTTGGTATAGTCTTCTCTAAATATTGGAACAAAAGAATCAAGGCTGCAGTAGTTTGGAAATATCTCTCATTAAACTGTTCCTCATTTGCATTCCATTGCTCATCAATGTACTCTGCAAACGAATTAAAATTGGTCTGCGCACCCTTACTTACAACCTGAGGGAATCCTCTCCATGTATTCTGAACCTTTGCAAGATCTGTTTTCTTAATTACCTTATTTTTAGGATGTTGCAACTCAAATTGTTTTTTCTTTGCAGGTGTCAAGCGCATTTGTTCTTGCAGATATTGTCCTCTTGCTCTTTCATAAAACCATTTCGTTTCATACTGTGCGTCTTCAGATGCCGGTGCAAATAAGTGTCTTGATATTTGTTCCATACGACGATGAAATGGATGAGATGCAAAAAAGTCTGCATCACTAACCTTATTCTGACTGTTTGATGATCTAGAAATATTTCTGATCAACTCGTCTGACTCTTCTGGTGTTGATTCATCAATTGAAGTCAATTTCATTTGCACAAAAATAGATGACAAATTTGCTTTGTCTTTATATCTTGCATTTGAAATAGAGGCCGTTGTCTGTCCACCATTAATAATCTGAAAATCTCTAACAAAGGTGATAAATCTTCCATGGTTTGTATCTTCTATTTCAACATCCATTGCAGTTGCTGATATACCGTTATTAAACGCAAAAAACATCTGCGGATTGTTCAAGATAGTCCCTCTTATTTTCTTATTGACCGCCACTTTAGTAGATAAGAATGATCTGACATTTCCCTCCAAAAGTTTACTTCCATACTTGTCATATATATCAGCCAAAACAGTTCCAGGAATTACTCCCAGATAGCTACTGTACTGTTCTGTAGACGCTGAGCTAGCTTCTATACATGGAATACCTTCACCACAATATTCCTTAAAGTCAATCTCAATAATCTGACGGCCTTGCTCTGAACAACAGACTCTGAATAAACGATCAATGTCCCATATCTGACCTTCTACCGGAATAGAATTATAGTCATCAATTTCTACGGTCTTTATAGCAGCACTCATATCTGCATCGGTAAATACAAGAAAACGATATTTACGAATCGCCTTTTGGTTATACCTTAAAAGATCTACTAAGTCTGCACATGGTGTACTCATCTCTATTTCTTGATATAAATTAGTTGTCAATGCTACATCAAGAAATTTCATAAGCAAGCCAAAATCCTTATTCGCAGCTGTTCCGGTAAGTCGACGTTCCAAATCATTACCATCAAAATCCGCAATAATAAGATTCATCGTATTATCGAATTCATCGTATACATACCCGTCTACTCTATAATTACTACGCCCACTTTTGCCTTTATAAAAAGACGGTGTGAAATCTGATAACGCCTCAGCATCAATTAGATACTGCGCCATATTATCTACAAAGGATGCACATGACCCTTCTCCTGTAACTGTTGCAGCAGTTTTTATACTCTCTATAAAATCTTTTTTTAATTCGGTAGAATCCATGCTAACATCCTCCCATTTCGTTACTTTTCCCAGCTTTTTATGCTAGGGATATCTATCTGATAAACAGCATTCGTTATTTCTGTCGGAACATCAACTCTCCGCATTCTCGGAAATGATTCATTTACAGTGTATACTTGCTTTGAGGACACACTAAAATGCTGTTCATCATATTCTTTCATGTCAATATAACCTGCGGCGCCAAGTTTTAATATTAGCTCATCTGGATTTTCGCCGTGTCGTGAAATCAACTCTATTACCTCATGAACCAATCAATATAACGTGAATGATTTTGGTTGATCCGGTGCACATTTATCGATACGATAAATAACCAATTCTCCTTCATCATTTCTATCTAATTGTTCAACAGAAGAAATTGATATTTCTGAAGATGAAGCACCTGTAGATTTAATCTCATGCCAATAATCTGCATATACAAAATCTTGGTCTGCTCCTTCTGAACCAACCCAGCCTGCTAAAGCAACAGACGGTAGCATTCCATTGTCTATTTTTTCCTTCAGGAACAACAACTCTCCAATGAGACCTTTCTGTGTATTACTACCTAATACCGCATTGCTTTTATGGTCTAATAGTTTTAACCATGCGTTATATCTGCGCAATACTTTAAGCAATGCAATATCATCAGTTTCTGCATTGGAATACTCGATAATATCTCCTGTCATTGTTATGAAAACATCTTCCTGTTTTCGATCCATCAATGTAAAGGAAATTGCATATTTTCCATCCTTCCTCTGATTACATGAAGCATCGATACATTTTGACGAATCTATTTTTTTAATTGCCTTTTGGCTCACTATTACGACAGACTTATGCTCCGGTGTTGCATATCGAACATACCACTCAAGTGGATGCTTTACAGATAATTTCAATGCTCCACCAGAATAGTAATTAATAGTATTCCACTTTTCTCTTAATTCATTTTCTTTACTACTCATTACATATCCTCATCGTCATCGTAATTGTCATAAACGTCCACCCAATTTCGCAACTCAATTAAGTTAACCTTATAATTTGCAGTTTCAGTGGATCCACTAGTTTTAGGAAAACCAACTCCCAATGCGAACAAAAATTCAGGTAAATCCTTATTCTCAGACTTTGAATAATCAGCTTGTATTATATGTAGCATTAAAATAGGGTTTCTGTCGGCTATCAAATACGCTTTGTCCGGAATATTTTTCTTATTCTCATTTCCTGGTATGGATCTATATGCTTTTTCCGCATCTTGAATCTCGTCTTTGGTTAATCCAATTCGTGTACATCCACCAGCTCCAACACGCAACTTAGTGCCACTCACACTGATCATTTTCTTATCAGCTAAAATTTTTCTTTTTTCTGTCCCCTTGATCTCCAACGTTTCATCACCGCACTGCAATGATTCATTGTATGGAATACCTGTTCCAGATTTTATCAATACTACATCCCATCCATTGCTCCAATGGTGACTTTCTATAAATTCCGCAAGCGCTCTACCATTGAAACTCAAATGCCATGGATTTGTCTCGAAGTCCAGCAATAATTGAGCCACATTATCCCCAGGGACATTTTTCCAGTAATAATGTCCCTTCGTACGCTCTTCATCAAAGAATCTATCTCCAATACTACTCAACGAATTCACAAAATTCTTGAATGCAGTCTCATTTGAAGCCAAAATATTTTTTGATGCTTTTAATCTAGGTGTCTCAAGTAAATTACCAGAAACTGTGACAGGGCATGTCAAATCAGTTGCTGTACGCATTTTGTTTTGTGCAGTCACAATTAATGCGCCAGGATCTTGTCGAACTTTCAGACCAAAGTCTCTAGGAGTTTGATTTGCGTTTCTCATTTTCGAGATTTCTTCCTTAAGTTCAGCTGTTGCTATAGTAATTTGTCCATACCAATCGATAGCCTCTGGTGTCATCCATACCTTTGCAACATCCCCGTAATTTGGTCTATATCCGAACCAACGCCCCATCTGTAACAAAGTATCGTACATCTTTGTATTACGATGGAAATATGTTACGCCAAGGCCCTCTAATGTCAAACCTCTAGACATACTATTTCCACCTACTGCAATCACTCGTAAACCATCATTCTTATGATTAAAATAGTCTAAGCTTGTAGCACCAGTTTTCATATTTACCGCACGAACTTCAATAGGGGAAATTGCCTTATGCAAATAATTTTTAAGCAAGTTTTCCCATTCTATTCCCACAATTCCGCTCAAATGATACTTGTCCCAAACAACATGCATTGCTTTTATGTTTCTGATTTTTTCACTTTGAGAAAGTGATAATTTAGCATAGTTTCTAACATCCGATTTTACCTGATCTAACCAAACATTCAGCATTTCTTGTATCTGATTTTGAACATTGGTATAAAGGCTTATATGTACCATCATAGATCTATGTTCTGTAAGATCACCTCTATAGTCACGAATTGCATTTAGCAACAAGAAATAATATGCGGCTTCATATAGATCCCCTGGTAAATCTTCTACCACAAAGTCTTTTTTATGTTTCAGAGGGAAGCACGCTTCTAACTCTTCTATATCAATCTCTTGGAGCATGTGATCGCTATCAGAATTTTCACCAAATATCCTATCCGCGCCAATATAATTAGTAGGAGCAGACAGCGCATAAATAAAATCAGCTGGAAAGAGATCATCGTCTTTTTCCGGATCAATAAAAATATTTGCAAAAGGCGTTGCTGTAATACCTAAATAAGTAGTTTTACTGAATAAATTCAATAAACGTCTAATACAGTCATTAATTGCAGCAGGCTGAGAATCTTCGTCTTTCGTATTAACTGATGCGTTGTCAGCCTCATCATCAATTAGCATAAGCGGAAGATCAATC
>CALEMV010000118.1 GCA_937910655.1 uncultured Solobacterium sp. | reverse complement strand
CACTTCAAAGATATCTATGATTTGGTTGAATGGGCTTGTCTAACAGACGCAAAGCGTGCGTTAGATGAAAAGAAGACCTATGATACTTGGCAACAGGGGTTCCTACAGATATTAGAAGCTGTACAGGCAAATAAACCGTTTATCATGAATGTCTATCACTGTGTTCATCGTGAACAGGTAGAAATGTATTTGCGACCGCTTGTGGAAGATCTAATTTTAAATGTGGTAAATGAAGAAGCGGAAGGCTTAAATGTACGGGATGAAGATAAAACCTTCATCGTTCAGGCTTACTCCTATATCTTTATCGGTATTATGTTGGATTGGATTAAAGAGGATATGAAAGAATATCCGCAAGAAATTGTAGAGCGCTTGAATAAGTTGATTAAAGGCTCTATTCGTGCCTCACTAACTAGATTTCAGTATTAAAATTTTTATCAAAGTATGAAGTTTTATCACAATACGAAAAGTGATAAAACTTTTATCTTTTTAGGTACTGTGATAAATGAAAAAGAATATAGAGTTGATATGATGCATATGGATGAAGGAGGATTTCATATGTATTATTCAGCAGGAACTTATGAGTCATTTGCTAGACCATTAAAGCCAAAGGATGTCGATAAGAAATCAGCATATATCATTGGCACTGGCCTAGCAGGTTTAACAACAGCATTTTATCTTGTCCGTGATGGGCAAATGAGTGGAGAACATATTCACTTATTAGAAAAGGCTACACTTGCAGGTGGTAGCTGTGATGGACGTAAGGATGTCACAAAAGGTTTCTTCATGCGTGGTGGTCGTGAAATGGATAACCACTTTGAAGTGATGTGGGATACCTTCCGTGATGTGCCTTCTATTGAGACACCGGATGTATCTGTATTGGATGAGTATTATTGGTTAAATAAACGTGATCCAAACTATTCACTATGTAGAGCAACAATAAATTGTGGTGAGGATGCACATACAGATAAGCAGTTTAAACTTGATAAGAAGTCCGCAATGGCATTATCAAAATTATTCTTAACACCTGAAAAGGACCTGGAAGGAAAGAAGATTTCTGATGTATTACCAGCTTCTTTCTGGGATACAAATTTCTGGTTGTACTGGCAAACGATGTTCGCTTTCCAAAAGTGGTCCAGTGCATTAGAGATGAAACGTTATCTATGTCGTTTTGTACATCATATTGATGGATTACCTGACTTTAGCGCTTTGCGTTTTACAAAGTATAACCAATATGAAAGCATGATTTTACCACTTGTGAAGTATTTGGAGAATCATGGGGTTCATATTGAATACGGAATGGATGTAAAGCTGTCTCTTATACACATCTG
>CALEMV010000117.1 GCA_937910655.1 uncultured Solobacterium sp. | reverse complement strand
GCAAACTTATGCCTTAAAAGTTTTTTTAAGACCTGCCGGATTGTTGTCGAGTGGATTTACGGGTCTTGCAATATTAATCAATGTGATAGGCAGTCAACATCAAATACAAATTCCAGTTGCGCTAATGATAGTATTACTGAATCTACCAGTAGCGATACTCTGTGGTAAGTCTATTTCAACAAAGTTTACTATACTATCATCATTGCAATTTGCATGTGTGTCAATATTCTTAACTGTATTTCAATTTGATATTTTGTTTGATGATATCATGTTAAACATCGTTATTGGTGGTGCAGTGTATGGTTTAGGAATTGTAGCTGCATTAGTAGGTAATGCAAGTACAGGTGGTACAGATTTTATTGCATTATATGTTTCGAATAAGACAGGTAAGAGTATTTGGACATATGTTTTTGTATATAACTGTATCTTGTTATGTATCTTTGGTTTTGTGTCTGGATGGGAGCGTGCAGGGTATTCTATTATTATGCAGTTTGTATCGACCAAAGTTATTGAAAGTCTGTATCGAAGATATGACCGTAGTACGATACAGATAACAAGTAAGATGCCTGAAGAAATTATAGCTGCATATACAAAGAAGTATCGTCATGGTATTTCGGTTTGGGAAAGCTATGGAGGATATTCTCATCAAAAGAATTACATGTTGAATACTGTTGTTTCGACATTAGAGGTGAAGGAGATTGCACATCTGATATTAAGTGTTGATCCTCGTGCAATCATAAATGTATATAGAACGGATGATTTCTATGGTGGTTTCTATCGGAAACCGATAGACTAGGAGGATGTTTGAATGTGGGCGATAATTGCGACTTGGCGAATGGCACTGGAAGGTGTACAGGAAGCAGGTAACTTATTAAAAGAAGGTAAGAGCAGTGGGGAAGCAGTTGAACATGCAATACGCTGTGTAGAGGATTTTCCATACTATAAATCAGTTGGATATGGTGGTTTGCCAAATGAAGAGATGATTGTCGAACTTGATGCAGGATATATGGATGGAAATACAATGGCGATGGGTGCTGTAGCTGGTATTAAGGATTTTGCAAATCCAATTTCCATTGCCAAAGAGTTATCGAAAGATACTGTCAATTGCGTACTTGTCGCAGAGGGTGCTGAAAAGTATGCAAGTAAAAAAGGCTTTGAAAGAAAGACAATGTTAACAGATAGAGCCAAGCAGCATTATCGTAAACGTGTCAAAGAAGTACGCGAGCAGGAGCTAAAACCATATGATGGTCATGATACTGTTGGTGAAGTTGCACTGGATTGTGCAGGAAAGATTGTTGCAGGAACTTCTACGAGTGGTTTATTTATGAAAAAGGCTGGACGTATTGGGGATTCTCCTATCGTTGGTGGTGGTTTCTATGCAGACTCTGAAGTTGGTGGAGCTACTGCAACAGGTCTTGGGGAAGATTTGATGAAGGGATGTATCTCTTATGAAATCGTTCGTAAGATGAAAGAAGGAATGGGACCACAAGAAGCTTGTCAAAGAACGGTAGATGAGTTAGACGCAAAACTGAAAAAGAGCCGTGGTTTTGCGGGTGACCTTAGTGTTGTGGCGATTGATAAAGATGGTAATTACGGTTGTGCTACGAATATTCAAAACTTCTCGTTTGTGATATATCGTGAAAACGAAGAAGCGAAAGTATATCTCGCAAATTGTATCGATGGTAAGACGGTGATTACAGCTGCTAGTCAAGAGTGGATGGACCAATACATGCAAGAAAGGATGGCACCGATTTCAGAATGAAAAGAGATTTATTTGAAGTATGTGCTGGAAGTGTACAGGATTGTATCAATGCACAACTTGGTGGTGCAGACCGTGTTGAATTAAATAGTGCTTTACATCTTGGTGGATTAACACCTAGTCTTGCGATGTTAAAACTTGTAAAAGAAAAGACATCACTTAAGGTTATCTGCATGGATAGACCTCGAGCAGCTGGATTTTGTTATGATGATGTTGAAATAGAGACGATGTTTGAAGATGCTAAAATCTTATTGGAGAATGGAGCAGATGGAATCTCTTTTGGTTTTTTGAATTCTGATGCGACAATCAATGTGACAGAAACAAAAAAGATGGTGGAGTTAATCCATCAGTATCAAAAGGAAGCAGTGTTCCATCGTGCATTTGATTGTGTCGATGACCCTATGCATGCGATCAAACAATTAATTGATTGTGGTGTTGATCGTATCTTAACAAGCGGGTTACAACCTACTGCGATGCAGGGAACATCAGTGCTTGAAAAATTACAGAGTGCGTTTGGTGATCAGATTGAACTACTTGCGGGTAGTGGAATCAATGCGAATAATATTAGAGCGTTAAAAGAACAAACAGGATTACATCAATTCCATGGTAGCTGTAAGGAATGGTGTAAAGATCCTACTACAACAGTTGGAAATGTAAGTTATGCTTATCAC
>CALEMV010000116.1 GCA_937910655.1 uncultured Solobacterium sp. | reverse complement strand
TCTACACTAGATCGCTCGTCGGCAGCGTCAGATGTGTATAAGAGACAGACCTATAACATATCAAGATGGTATTGTACTAAAAGATGTATCTTTCTCTTATGAAGGTAGAAAAGAAGTATTACATCATGTAAATATTAAAATCGAAAAATCAAAGACAACTGCACTCGTTGGATTATCAGGTTGTGGTAAGAGTACGATTGCGTCAATGTTAATGAAGTTTATCTATCCTGCAAGTGGTGCTGTATATCTAAATGGAATAGATTATGCATGCATGAATCGTGAAGAGATTGGTAAACATATTGTAATGGTTCCACAGACAGTGAACTTATTTAGTGATACGATTCGAAATAATCTTTTACTAGCCAATCCATCCGCAACCGATGAAAAGCTTTGGCAAGTATTAGAGGAAGTGAGCCTTGATAAGCATATTCGAAGAATGAAAGATGGCTTAGATACGATGGTGAGTGAATCTGGGTCTAATCTATCTGGTGGGCAAAAACAAATGATGGGTATCGCTAGAGCTCTATTAACAGATGCGGAATATATCATCTTTGATGAAGCTACTTCCGCAGTCGACCCTGAAAGTGAAAAGATTATTTGGCAGTGTATCGAAAAGTTATCTAAGAAACGTACACTTATTATTATTTCACATCGTTTGTCTGCGATTCGTAACGCCGATCAAATTATCGTACTTCAATCCGGTGTTGTAGAAGAGGTAGGTAATCATGAACAACTTATGAAGAATCATGGGCTGTATCGTACACTTGTGGAAGAACAGAATGAACTGGAGGTACAAGGATGAAAAAATATGTATATTCAATTCCAGTTCTAGCATCAAGATTAATCAAGAAAGCTAGGCCAATCACAAAATATCTAACGATATCGACCTTAGCTAGTATCGTTGGTAATCTTTCGCATATGGGCGTGATGGGATTTGGCGCACTTTGGATTATGAAAGTTGCAGGTATTGTAACAACTAGTAGTGCGTGGTTTTATGCATGCATGATGTTATTGTGTGGCCTTTTAATCGCATTATGTCGGTATCTAGAAGGTGTGTTTTCGCATCTAGGTGCGTATGGTATTCTTGCCAAGATGCGTGTTGATTTATTTACGTCTATCAATCGATTAGCACCTGCATATTTGATTGATCAAAAAATAGGTGATGTGATAAATATTGCGGTAGGTGATATTGAGACGTTGGAATACTTTTTTGCGCATACGATTGGTCCAATGTTTACAGTAATATTACTACCAGTAACGACTGTTGTTGTCGCATTACAATTTAACCCTTTCTATGCGTATGTATTGATTCCTGTATACTTAATTATCAGTATTATCATTCCTCTTGTTGGACTGTATCTTGGAAGAGGGATTGGGAAAGAATATCGCAAAGATCTAGGAAAGTTAAAGGCAGTCATTCTTGAAAATATCTACGCAATCAAGGATATACAAATCTATCATGCAAGTGATGATAAGATTGCACAGGTCATGAAGTATAATGATCAAGTTAATAAGGACATGCATGCAATGACGATGCATAAACAATCATTATCTTCTGCACCAAACTTCTTTGTCTATCTCGGTAGAGTGATGATATTGGTTGTGGCTGCGTATTTACTTTCTAATGGAATAGGTGATCCGGTTGGTACGATTGTCATTTCATTTATCGCAACTGCATCTTTCTCTTCAACGTTCTCACTGACATTTGTGGTAATTCACTTACTTGAGGCATTTGCGGCGGCTGAACGAATCTTCTTG
>CALEMV010000115.1 GCA_937910655.1 uncultured Solobacterium sp. | reverse complement strand
TTGGAAGGGCGATAAAAATAATAAGGTACTACAACGTATCTATGGTGTATGTTTACCAACCCAAGAAGAACTTGATTCTCACTTGGCTGATTTAGAAGACGCAAAACAAAGAGATCATCGTAAACTAGGTAAAGATATGCAAATCTTTATGTTCTCAGATATTGTCGGTGGTGGTTTGCCATTATGGTTACCAAATGGTCTTACTGTTAGACGTTTATTATCAGACTATATTATGAATAAAGAACTTGCTAGAGGTTACCAGCATGTATTAACTCCGTCTGTTGCTAGTACAAAGCTATATAAGATTTCAGGACATCTTGCACACTATAAGGATGATATGTTCCCAATTATGTCACGTGATGATGATGAATTTGTATTACGTCCTATGAACTGCCCTGAACATATGATTATTTATAAGTCTCAATTGCATTCATATCGTGATTTACCAATTCGTATTGCTGAGATTGCAAACGACTTCCGTTTTGAAGCCTCTGGTGCTTTAACTGGTATTGAACGTTCACGTGCATTTACACAGAATGACTCTCATATTTTCTGTACAGAGGAACAGATTGCTTCTGAAATCAAAGCAGTTACTGAATTAATTCTAGATGTATATAAAGACTTCAATTTAAATCAGTTTGAATTCCGCCTTTCTTTACGCGATAAAGAAAATACAGAGAAGTATTTTGGTAATGATGAACTTTGGGAAAGAAGTGAATCTGAATTACGTGAAGTATTAAAGGAAATGAATGTTCCTTATTATGAAGCAGAAGGTGAAGCCGCATTCTATGGTCCTAAGATTGACGTACAAGTACGTTCTGCATTAGGTCATGATGTAACACTTTCTACAATTCAGTTAGATTATCAGTTACCTGAACGTTTTGAATTAGAGTATGTCGCAAACGGCGGTGAAAAGAAGAGACCTGTTGTCATTCACCGTGCAATTCTAGGATCAATTGATCGTTTCGTTGCATTCTTACTCGAAGAAACAAAGGGTATCTTACCATTATGGTTAGCTCCTCGCCAAGCAGTTGTAATTCCTGTATCACCAGAAGCACATGGTGAATATGCGAAGAAAGTAGTTGAAGAATTACGTAAAATTGGTGTGCGTACAGAATTAGATGATCGTAATGAGAAACTAGGTTATCGTATTCGTGAAGCACAGACAAATAAACTTCCGGTTGAAGTTGTAGTAGGTGATGGTGAAATTGAAAATAATGGTATTACTTTACGTCGCTATGGTTCTCGACAGGAAACAAAGATGTCCCTTGAAGATTTCTTAATTGCAATTAAAGCTGAAATTGATGAGAAGCGTTTAGCTCCAGAAATTCAAAAGGCTTAGTATTATAGGGAATAGACAAGTTCTATTCCTTTTATCTTTGCCAAAACATGAAAAAAAATTTCATCAATTCCATAATTTCGTAAAATTTTGTGAAATTGTGTTAAAATGCAATTAATAACGAAAGCGATTTCAGCAATGAAATCCACCTGAAATACATCAGGTTATTCAGAAAGGGAATAGACATGGAAAACTACAAGAAAATAGCTGAAGAAGTAGTTGAAGCTGTCGGCGGTAAATCCAATATTCAGGAAAACTCAACATGCATGACAAGACTTCACTTAACTTTAGCTGACAAGTCTAAAGTAGACTTGGATCGCGTCAAGAAGATCGATGGTGTTATGGGAACTGTTGATGGCGAAGAACTTCAAATCGTATTTGGACCTGGTAAGGTTACAAAGATTGGTGAAGAAGTATCCGCAATCACAGGTATCTCTGCTGATGAACGCAAAGAAGTTCACAATGAAGATTTAGAAAAAGATATCGACTTACAGGCACGTGCTAAGGAAAACAAGGCTGCTCAGCAGGCTAAGCACAATGGTCCAGTACAAGTATTCTTAAAGCATTTTGCAAATATTTTCTTACCTGCATTACCTGGTATTGCTGGTGCTGGTTTAATCTACGGTATCTTAAATGTATTGAAGTTATTCTTCAGAGTTCCAGGTATCGCTGCAGTACAACTTGATCCATCAATTGCTCAATCTTGGTGGTATTTAACACTTAATACAGCTGGTTGGACATTATTTGCTTACTTACCAATTTACATTGGTATGAACGCTGCTAAGGAATATAAGGGTTCTCCTATCCTTGGTGGTATGATGGGTGCGATGTTCGTAGGAAACGCCGCTATGCCTTTATTAATGAAGGTTGGCGATCCTGCAGCAGGTATCAACTTACCAATTACTGGCACACCATTTGACGCTGCTGCTGGTGGTATCTTAGCAGCTGTATTTGGTGGTATTGTAATTGCTCACGTTGAACGTTGGTTAAGAAGTTGGGTTCCTGATACATTAGATATGATCTTAACTCCACTATGTTCATTAATTATCACAGCGTTCTTAGCAATCTTTATCTTACAGCCATTAGGCGCTGTATTAACAAAGGCTATCTTTGCATTAGCTGATGTATTATTAAACAAGTTAGGATTCATTGGTGCGTATGCATTATCCGCATTACAGTTACCATTAGTATCTGTTGGTTTACACCGTGCATTTACACCAATTCATACAATTATGAATGATCCAAATGGTGCTACTCATGGTGTTAACTACTTATTACCAATCTTACAGGTTGCTGGTGCAGGACAAGTTGGTGCTGTTATCGCATTATTTGTAAGAGCTAAGAAGAATCATAAGAAGTTATCTGAAGCAATTCTTGCATCTGTACCTGCAGGTATCTTAGGTATTGGTGAGCCATTGATGTATGGTGTTACATTACCTTTAGGTAAGCCATTCTTAACAGCTTCATTAGGCGCTGGTTTTGGTGGTATTATGATTTCCTTATTCCATGTAGGTTCTGTTGCACAGGGTGTATCTGGTATCTTAGGATTCTTAATTGTTAATGAAGGTGGCGCTTTAGGTTACTTAGTTGGTTATGTAACTGCTATTGTAGCTGCATTCATCATCACATACTTCTTTGGATGGAACGAAGAGAAAGTGACTGAATTATTCGGTTAATGTTTGACTTTCATCTTCATACGACAAAGTCAGATGGGGTATTAAGCATTGAAGAGATGCTTGATACCCTTCATTTATCTTCCATCCAACCCTTTAGTATTACAGATCATAATCACGCATTAGCGTATGAGTGTTTTGATTACACTCAATTTCCATGCATTCCAGGTACTGAAATTGCCACAAGTTACAAAGGAGAGATTATCGAACTATTAGGTTAT